>JAJZKX010000063.1 GCA_021850745.1 Thermoplasmata archaeon | reverse complement strand
TTCTATTCTTGCTTTCCCAGTTCTACCTTATGGGAACCCCTGGAATACCTGTTTCCTATGCAGGAGGTTTTCGCCCCTTCAATCTCACTTCTTTGATGGATGTCAGCAACAATATAAACTGGTATAATCCTCTGCTTCTTCTGGGTTATTTCTGGTCAACCTTGGCCATTTCCCCGCCCACTGTATTGTTGTATGGACACCAACTATATTCGCTTCCCACCATAATGAATCAAAATCAGATCCTTTTCCCTTCTGGCGAGTTCACAGTACTATGGTTCATTGCCATGTGTGCAATCCCAGTTTTCTCCCTTTCTTCTCTTTTTGCCCGAAGATTCCTGAAATTTACCTCTGCTTGGCTTATGCTAGTCATTTTGGGGGATTTGTTCGCAAACCTAGCTCACATTGATATGATCTTCCATTTCATCTCCTACCTCTCTGGGGTTCCGCTGATAGGTTCTGCCATAACCACATCCTTCGCACTCCCTGAGCATTTTATTGGACTTATTGCTGCAGGCTACTACGGTTTATTTTCAGTGACAGTTCTGCAGCTCCTATCTTATAAGTTACCGTCCAGAACGGAAGATGTTCACCTGAACCCTGGAGAAGCTAATGAATCCATCAAGAAGAAATCCAGAATAAAAGATAGGGTCCAGGCCAGAAAAATTTGGCTCTATGCTTCAAGAGCCCTTGTAATTTTAATTGCGTTTTTTGTACTTACATCAGGTTGGCAAGCCTTCAATGGCACATACTACCCAATGAGATATTCCCCTAGCTCTTTTCCCATTGGCAATTCCATCGAGGCAAAAGGGGCGCTGGCACCAACCAACATATCCCCGTCAGTGGTTCACGCATTTAATATTGTGGTTCAGAATTCCTCCAGCAAAAATGTGATGTGGATTGGCGGACCAGCAACCAATGAATTTACAGTTGAATTGCCCAGCTCGGCAGTATCTTTGAGTACATTTTCTGTTATTGCAGGAAAAGGATTGTACAATGATGCCTACCAGTATCTTATTTCCCACAGCGTTGGATACATTGTAATCACGAACCAGGACATTCAGAGCATGGATGGCCGCCTAAACCCCTTTACCCAGTATGGATTTGAAAATTACAATGGTACTGTATCATTCTTCCTGAAAATCAAAGAACTATCTATAATGTACCAAGGCAACCAAACCATTGTTTTCAGGGTTCCGGGAGTGCATAACGATTTCTACAAATCAAATCTCTTGTTATCCACCCATAACAGTGATATTTCAAGACCTTATTCTTACTCAATCTTTGGAGCACTGGGCTACAACGTTTCCTTTACCCCCGATACTGGAAATAACATAAGCTCAGGTATTGGAGTAATCAGTCCCGCGGAGCTGCGTTCATTAAACATTGTTGAATTGCCAAAGTTTAGATTACCAGATAATTTTACAAACCAGGCGGGCGCATACTTTGAGAATAGCAGGTTCCTTAACCAAAATATAACGTATATCCAAAATAATATGAACCAGAACTCTTCTGCAATCAACGTTGGGCCATTTTCAACAGTGAGTGAGAAAGGAAGCAGTCTTGTGAATTTCTCCAAGGGTGCTTTCAGATTTACCTCCCTGAACAATAGCTCAAGCGAGACCTTGTTATACGGGGGTACCGGGATGAATTTGAGCAATAATGTGAGTCCCCAATCCATTTGGAACAGAACTTATTCCTCTAGTTTTTCTTACACTTTGCCTTCAAACTTCAGTGGCAAAATAGACATGAAATTAATTTACAAGCCAGGTAATGCAAGCAATTTCCAGGCATACAGGAACGTTGCACTAAATAACAGAACTGGGATTAATTCTGTTCAAATCAATGGGTCCATTCCTGCGGATTCAACATTTTTTGGTTACAAGATTTTGATAAGCAATTACAACCAAACAGTGGTGTTAGAAAATTTGAATTTCACGTATTACAACTTCTGCACATTGAATGAATCCTCTTTTTTTGGGAATGTTGCTCATGCCAATGGGGTTGTTTTCCAAAACCCCACACAAAATACACTGTCTTTAGTAGTATTGCCAGGTAACAAATCCAGCCAAAGTAATCCCATGAACTATACAATTTTATCCCTTTCACCAGGTCTTACCGAGACGCTGGACAACAATACTAGGATATGCGCAGCCATTGAAGGAAACATATCATCGTCCGGCAGCAGAGGTGTCTTTTACAGCATCTATAACGGATATTACAGCAGGGCTATTTTAATAACAGACAATGGTTCAGTGATGAATAATCTGTTGGACGGATCTGACGGGTCTCATATATTCATTTATTACGGCAGCGCAAGCGATGTAAAGGTAACCGCAAATAATTTGTTGATAGGGGAAGTCGCATTAGGTTACATAGGAGTTGTGACTTTCACCATCGTCATAATCTCCTTAAATTTGACCCAAAATATTAGGCCTCGAAAAAAGAAAGATCCACAATAGGCTTTAACAAAGCTAGAATATGCTGACAACACCGTGCTAATATCAACAATTGGACATTAGCTAAAAATTGTAGTGAAATCCCTACAATGTCCCATTCTGGAAAATGCCCGGCTAATAAGCGGATGAGCGGGATTTGGTGACTCCTTATAATCGGTTTATTTAATATTCCATAACATATGGTAGCCCAATGAATATTGTATGGCTTAACCACAGAGATATGCGCCATCCCAGGGCCGGAGGAGCTGAAAGAGCCATACAAGAAATCTCGAAATATCTGGTTGATCAAGGTGACAATGTGACCATAGTTTCCTGCAAATACAGGGGGTCAAAGAACACAGAAATTATGGATGGAATTAGAATTCTAAGAATGGGAAATCCCCTTACAGTGCACTTTCGATCATTTCTTTGGATATTGGGGAAAAGTGGAAATTTTATTGTTGTGGACAGTTTGGGACATGTAGTCCCATGGTTTTCCGAATTATCGCATTCTGGGCCAGGGCTAATTTTCTTTTTTCACCTTCACTCGAGGACGCTGCCTGGACAGGTTTCGAGGCCAGTCATGTTTATCTTATCAGCCATAGAAAGAAGTTATAAACATGTATACAAGGAATGGAAATTTGTAACTGAGTCGAAACAGAGTGAATTGGATCTCCAGTCAATAGGCATAAATCCGGAGCGCATAGAGAGAATACCTCTGGGCGTTGATCTTCAATTATTCAAGCCGGCTGAGAAAACCAGTTACCCCAGTGTTGTGTATTATGGTGGGTTACGCAAATATAAAAGGGCGGAGGAAGCAATTTTTCTTGCAAAGCATTTAGTTGGGGTCTTCCCCGGAATTAGACTGAGAATTGTAGGGGATGGACCAACAAAACGGGATTTGATCACTCTTACAAGGGAAATGCATTTGGAAAGTTGTGTCTCTTTCTTGGGAAAGGTGGATGACAACACTCTTTCAAAAATTGTGGCAGAGTCATGGTTGAACATCCATTGTTCCGTGGCTGAAGGGTGGGGTTTGTCGGTGCTTGAATCATCTGCAGCTGGAACCCCGACTGTGGCCTATTCCGTGCCGGGTGTATCAGAAATAATATCAGTTGGAATTAATGGAATAACGGTAGAAGATTCCAATAGAGAGGGCCTTCTGCGGGCTGCCTGTCATATACTAAAAGACCCATTAAGCTGGACAAAAGGGTGCAGGGAAGTCGCAGAAAAGTATTCTTGGAAATTTGTGGGAAATAGTTGGCGAAACCTTTTGACACAAGTACAAGAAGACCGACAGGTCATGAAAAGATAAAGTAACCAGCACCGTGAAACTTAATGGAAACAAAAAAAGCAATTTTTAGCGATCGATATCTATGAGATTGCTGTTGTCGGAAATGAAGTTGTTCAGTTTACTGTAATACCTCGAGTTTGCCAGACGAATGATAAGAAGCGTAGCCACCATTGACAGGGATGTCTTCAGTATTTTCACTTTGCTCCCGGGAACATCTTTCCATGTAATTGGAACTTCCTTTATGTCCAAACCAGCTTTCTTGCAACTGTACAGAATTGCGGTATCAAAGGAGAGATTCAAGGTCTTTATATTCTGAACAATTTCTTGGACCTTCTCTCTTACAAATGCCTTAATTCCACATTGCGTATCCTTAATGTATAAACCTAAAACCGCAAAAGTCAGATAATGATACAATCTACCTAAAACAACACGTAAAAACGGTTGTCTAATGGAAATACTTGAACCTTTAACCCATCTTGACCCTATCGCAACTGGGGCATCATTTGAGAGGCTGGTGAATACTTTTCTAATATCGCTTGGGGTTATGGAACCATCAGCGTCGACAAATCCAACGATGTCGCCTGTTGCTTCTTCAAACCCAACCATAATTGCGCCTCCCTTCCCTAATCTCCTGCCAAATTCCAGTACCTTAAACCGGGAATCTATAGAACGAGCCAGTTGGGCAGTCTTATCTTCGCCGTCGCATACGATTATTATTTCGTAGAAATCGGTAAGCTCTGATTTGATTTTTTCAAGCAGAGAATAGATTCGGTTTTCTTCATTATAGGCAGGTATAACCAATGAAAATCGTTTGAGCTCTGGCTGATTATGGACCATTTTGTTGCCCACACTGTCCTTATCTACAACAGAGTCAATATTATCAGCAGATTTTAACGATTGAGGTTTTGATTGCAATGATTAGGAATACTTCAGGAATAAATTATTATTTGTTTCATATTTGAATATATTTGTACCAAATAATCGACTGTTTCACTTTACTTCAGTGACCAAAACGCTTCCAGAAGTATGGTGATATTTGCTTAAAAGACCGCCTATACCACGGTTTGAGGAAACTTTACTTGATTCAGTTTTTACATGAGGGATAGATTGATTCGTCCCGTAGAATTTACTTAAATGTTTCGATCCTGAGGAAAATAAAATTTCTTCCATCTCCCGATTAGGCGCCCAAAAAAAAAGAAGATAAGTGAACCCCACCAGAAAAACCCAAGCTGAAAAAACGTAGACATGGTAATTTTTTATGCTGCCCCCTCTACAGGAACTAGATATGCAAGAAACATCACGCCAGCCATATGACATTGCATTCGTTATTCCTAATTTCCTGCACATGCCAACCGGAGGAGACCAGGAGGTTTCACATTTTTGCAAGAGGCTTGTCGAAGACGGCTTCAGTGTTGCTATAGTCTATCTGAAAGATCCTTTGAAGAGACTCCCGAGGTATATTCACGCTGAAAGCTTATCCAATTACCTTAGGGATCGACCAATGTCACATAGGCTTTATTACAAACTGATGGGTAGCTACTTCGGATATCGCATCCTTGCCCCCTTGGTCCGCAGGTTTCTGAAAATTGATTTTAAAGAGGATTATAGAGGTGCCAGGGTATTATTTATGAAGAGCCTGGAAACGTTAAGTGCCGGGACAGTGATAGCCCAGTCGTGGGAAACGGCGTTCTTTGTAAACGCCTGCACCAGATGCACCAATAAATTCTATAGGGTTCACCATGATGTTGATGACCCGAGTTTCACTGGCCAGCTGAGCAACATCGCCGCTAAGAGTTTCGAACTTCCCCTAAAAAAAATAGTGCAGAATGAACACCTTTATCAGAGATTTATTGAAGAATACCCTATCAGGAACGATATGGGCATTGAAACAGAGGATTTTCCATGCAAAACGCCTCCTGAAAACAGAAATGAAGTTGTCTTGTTCCCTCTCCGTAAGAATACCTCGAAAGGTGCTGCGTATGCAATTAAGGCGGCTGAACTCATTCACGAACAAATGCCAGACGTAAAAATCATGGCATTTGGGAATTTTCCTGCAGCGAATGTGCCGAGATTTATAGATTTCAGGGGCATTGTCCCAACTCTAGAATTAGTAGAAATATACAACTCTTCCTCTGTTACAGCCATAGCGTCTTTGGTTGAAGGCACGTCCTTTCCTGCATTGGAATCCATGTCCTGCGGGTCTGCTCTGGTCTCTACAGATAATCACGGCGTAACAAGCATGGTGAGGAATAATTTTGATTGCCTGATTGTGCCAATCATGGATCCTCCTGCCATGGCCAGTGCAGTAGTGTCATTGCTCAAAGACAGGGAAAAGCGTATCTCAATGGCCTATAACGGCATTGCTACATCCAAAAAATATTCATTTGATCGGACTTATGAGGAATTTGTAAGGTTAATCGGACTGAGGAAGGCAGCTAAAGTTCCTTAGCCAACCTGAGCATTGAGAGGAAGTTTTTTCGGAACCTGTCCCTGGAAAACCTGCCCCTTGACTCAAAGATCCTTTCAAGGTCGCTCTTCCGGGCATCAAGCGCATGAACCAATTGTGACTCGGCTTCCTCCATACTCGAATAGCCTGAACCGTATTCCCCTTGCCTCAAGACGTCCTCGTATGTTCCTCCCTCCAGTGGAACAACAGGAAAACAACCGTATGATATTGCCTCTGCCACGGAAATTCCGTAGTTTTCGTTCTTCTTTGTGTGAAAATATACTTTATTCATTCTAAGCAGCTTATCCTTGGCCTGGACGTCAGGATTGGGTACAAAGGAGACATTGCCTGGTGCGGTGTTCACGAGGCTCGAATAGTATTCTTGATCTGCGGGTATGAGCCTTCCGGCCACCGTAAATCTGGTTTCGGGAAGGTGCTTTGCCATCTCGATAACCTTGTGCAGTTCCTTGTCGGGGCTGATGCGGCCGAATGTTATTACCGATCTCTCTTTTGATCCGAGGTCCACGGAATCGGGCATTGCAACAGGCAAGTCAATGGTATTAATCTTGATTCCACCGACGCCCAGGGCAGACATTGTATTTAGAGTCTGTTTTTTTGTAAATTCCCCCTGGACCAAGAAAAAGGCGTTCCTGTAGATGCTGAAAATGCCGGTGGATCTGAGAATCACCAGGGTGAGCCGGTCCAATGGTCCGGGCCGGTGCGCCATAAAGCCGAAGATCTCATGTGAAAAATTTATGGTTGCATTGTAAAGGAAGACATTGGGATGGTTATTCAGAGTCATGCCGTCCGGGACAATTTTAGGAAGTTCTCGCTTGAGATTCAAGATTGAGGGGAGCAGGGTGGCGGGGCGGTTCCATTCTTCCTTGTCAAATGTGCTTGAAATCACAGTTTCACTCGGGACATATTCCGGGAGAAATTTATGTGTCTTGTCTGCGACCACGGCAATAGAGAAACCTGCTTCCCTAAGAACATGATAAATATCCCCAAAGACCGTCTGCCCGCCACCAAACCTTGTAAATTCCTCAAGAATGCTTATCCTCATATATCTGTGTCACCCTTTGTCCTCATGATCCCTAACCACTATGATGAAATTATAGTGGCACTTTTGGATTTCGACGTTCATTGCCATGATCAAGGCCGCTTAACCGATGGAAGAGGTCTGCAGGAGTTGCACGCCCCCAAACCACAAAGTACCAGCCCACTGAATACCAAAACCGCGGAATTCTACATATCCGTATATGGCGTCTATTGAAAATGTGAGATTAAACCAATGCCAGCTACCCTTGGAAACAAAGTCTGTCCCGTGCAGCTGCATGAAAGATATGAGGTTTGTGCCCAGGTTTGAAGTGACCTGTATCCAGATTGAATTGTTCGCACCAAGGTTATCCGTTTTCAGGAGAAAACTGGCAGTATAATTCCCCGGATAGAGGTAAGTGCCTGGCCCGTAGAACATAAAGTTGTCCGATTGATCATTTGTCTCAGATATGATGCTGTACCCGGACGTACCGCTTGTGAAGTTTGTGAAAACCTGCGAAGCAAAATGCGCATCCCGAGGCATATAATGCATTATTGCCCCTTTATATCCTCTCTCAAGCAGAATGAGCCCAGCCCCTTCGGCAAGAATGCCATATTTTCCAGATTGAAACATATTGCTGACAATATTACGCATTGAAGTTGGTTGATAATAGAAATTCTGGTTGTTGCCATCGGCTATGGCATAATCTATGGGTACATGGCCTATCATGCCATGTTGAAGATTTACAGGCCAGGAATTATTGATGACATCCGTAATATTGAAGGGGCGCAGGTTTCCAAGGTATCCCGAAAGCAGGAGCACTGAACCGTACGGTAGGGGACGCGGGAGTACCTGTGGAAGATTGTCCTGGTATGCAACATAGGAAGTGTTGGCAGGAATCAGACCTATCATGTAATT
>JAJZKX010000062.1 GCA_021850745.1 Thermoplasmata archaeon | reverse complement strand
AGCTTCATGAACTGCAGCATTCGGCCTTGCATTCCGGGCTTCCGGGTGGGGATACAAAGTGTACATGCTGCAGTTCATGAAGCTCGGTACATACGGAGAAAACCGGGCAGCCCTGAAGCTTCCAGACAACATGACAGTGAAATTTGTGGGAATGCCTTATTTTATTGCATGGGAGGAGGATATGCCTGTGGAGGACAGGAAGAAGGTCAGGAATGTGAGATTCTGCAAGAAGGGTGTACCACCACCGGAATACAGGGCAAAAGTCCAGGAAGAGTTTTCAGAACTTGAGAAAAGCATTGCCAGCGGTCAATGGGATATCATAATCCTGGATGAGATCAATGTTGCAATATATTACAACCTGCTTTCACTGGACCAGGTTCTCGCCATGCTGGATAAAAAGCCAGGAAGCCTTGAGGTTGTACTGACTGGAAGAAAAATGCCTGAAGAGATCATGGAGAGGGCAGACCTTATAACCGAGATGCTGGAGATAAAGCATCCTTATTCAAAGGGATATCCTGCAAGAAGGGGAATCGATTTTTAGGGGCTATGCTACACGGGTTCAAACGGATCTCCGGCAAGTCTCTGCTTCAATCTTGCACCAGAGCCGTAAAAAAAGATGAGAAAAGCTACAGCGATATTGATGGCGAATATTATCCCCCAGAAAATTACTGGCATTTTTAAGAACAGGGGAAGTATCGAGGTTCCAAAAACGATGGCGAGGGGGCTTATCGTGCTTGAGAAGACCTGGAACACCCCGTAATACTGCCCCCGTTTATCCGATGGAGCCATTTTTCCAATGGAACTGGTTATTGGCGGTGTTGAAATGTTCTCCCCGATTGTGAGAAACGCTATATCAATGAGGATAAAATAGAAATTCGAAGAAAAAGATACAAGCAGGAAAGTTACAGCATAGAATACAAGGCCCAATGAAATTCTGTGCGGATCAGAAAGTTTACCGACGAGCCTGTTGACCGGCAGCTGAAATAACGCAACAACGATGCCGTTAACGGCATACATAACCCCAATCTGGTATGCCGTGAAGAGATAATCCGTTGACAGGAATAGCGTAAGGGTAGGTCCCCACTGGCCAACTGCGAAGAACGAGATGGCAATAAGGATGCTCCAGCCCATGAAAATCCGGTCATTCCATGGAAACTTTATTTTCCTAAGTACTACCGAACCAGTATCATTGGCGATCTTTGTCTCCTTCACCACAAAAATATACACTACCCATTCAAAAAGTGAAGCTATGGCAGGTGCAAGAAAGACAAATGTATAGCTTATACCTGCAAGAAATCCACCGATTGCGGGCCCAAATGCAAAACCTACATTGCCGGCAATCCTTATTATGCTGAAAGCCTCAATTCTTCCTGTTATGGAAGTGGTATCAGTGATTATGACATTATCCGCTATTGCCTGAACACTGCCAAAAGGGGCAATGAAGAGATATATGGCTTCAACCACAATGGTCGGCGATGAATACTGTATGGCAAATGAGAGCGACAGGAAAAGTGCGAAAACAATGGGTGGAAGCACAAGCACAACCCTTCTCCTGCCAATTCGGTCAATTATCCTGCCTCCATAAAGGGCAAATGGGAGGGATATAACCGATGTAAGGAAGAAAAGAAGCCCGATGACAACAAAGGATATGTGCCGGACATCTGCAAGATAAAGCGGTATTATGACCCACGCTGCAGATCTTCCGAAAGTCCTGATAAATTCCGTGGTGGATATGGCCTTTACGAAAATATTCAGCCGCTCCTTACCCGCGGCAGCCGGTTTAAAAATAGACATAAAGACCTTTTCTTCCACTTATATGATCGGGTTGTATTTATCGCTTACCAGAAGCCAGAATCATTATTCATGGATCAGAGCAGTGATATCACGAGAGCTCCTGCAATTGCCATAATTATTCCGGATATCTGTATTGCCGCCAGTTTTTCCCTGAAGAACAATACACCAGATATGGCAATAGTCGCCGGAAGTATTGCAACTATGGACCCTGCGAGCACAATGAAGTCCCCGGAAATAGCAGAAGCATAGACCACGTTTCCACTTCCGTCAAGAAGCCCTGCAAGTATCCCGAGTGCAAGGATTGTTCTATAGGGTTTCTGTTTTCCTTCAGCAGTTTTCTTCCTTGCAACCATTATCCTGGGGAGGAAGATGACCGTAATTATGAAAAAACCCACAATTCTGGCAAGAAGAAGGGGGGTAGTTGAAAAATGCACTGCAAAGATGGCTTCGGAAAGCGGTATATAGTATAAGCCCCAGCTTATGTTCGCAGCCGCGGCCAGAAGAAGAACCTTATTGATCTTGACGCTTTTATTAAGGGATACCAAAAGTGCACCCATTATTATCAGTGTTATTCCAATATAAGTGAAAAGACCTGAACTCTCCTTCAGAAAAAGAATTCCTATGGAGATTACAATTATCTGCTGCAGGTTGATCATTACACCGGCGCTTGAAACATTCTCCTTCTCAAGTGCCTTGTAGAATAACAGATATCCTGCCCCCAGCATCACGCCTGAGACCAGTGAAAGGAGGAGAAAACTGGAATAATGATATACAGGTTTTTCAATAAGAATTGCGATTATCATTGGAAAAATGCCAAACCCAACAACTATGGACGATGTCCTGTAAGTGCCAAGTGCAACGCTTACCTTCTTAATGATTGTATTCGAAAATGTCCAGAGTGTGAGGACACCCAGGGACAGGAGAAGGCTCAGCTCAAGAATCATTAACTTTCCTTTACGTCTGCGGTATTTGTTTCATGTATTAATTCTGTTCGTGTTCAAACCTGACATACTTTTTTCCTTTACAGAAAAATATAGACCAGGGAGACAACCATTGCTGCCATAACTGTCAACCCCATGTTTCTTGTTTTCAGGATGACTGGAAAAGCCGCAGCAAGTGAAACCAGGGTCTCTATGTCAAGTTTCTGTATATTATATACGAAAAGTGCCGTGAAAGCAGAAATTGCCAGCATATCGAATATCTTCTCCACTTCTTTTCCATTACCGATCCTGGAGTAAAATGCCCAGGGGATAAATCTCTGCAGAAAACTCAGCAATGCAAGGGCCATAATTATCAGTACAAGTGTTTCAATCATTTTTGGCACTCCTTTTCTTAACCAGCAATACTCCAACTAAAAGGCCTGAAAGTATGGGCACTATGATGAAGATATCCGATAGCCCAAGAAATCTTCCGGCTACAGCAATTATGCCCGAAACAACAGCCACCATTAAGCCCTCAGAATGTTCTATCCTTGGAACAAGAAGTCCAAGGAAAAGTGCAGGCAATGCAAGGGCAAGCGCACCTATGACATCGGGGGGAACGCTTTTCAGGAGGATATTTCCGACAACTGTCCCTCCTATCCAGATCAGGTAAGCATAGATGTATAATGACTGCATTCCTCTTTTTCCCAGTTCAGGGCGGGAGACTGAAATTGCATATGTCTCATCGGTCAGAAGAGGGCTCAGGGAAAGTATGTCAGAGAATCCAAGCGAAGGTCTCTGGTACTGTATATGCGGTCCGTAGAACGTATGCCTGAGGTTTAGCAGAAAGGCAGTAAAAACCATGGATAAGGGTTCTATCCCTATTGTCCAGTAACCAAGAAATGCGGATTGCACAGCACCCGAGTAAACAAATATTGAAAGGGCTGCCGTGAAATAATATGGTACATGAAGGGATGAAGCAAGAGCACCGAAGGCTATTCCAGAAGGCAGATATCCTGTCGTGATGGCAACATAGCTACTGTGCATGGGTAACCTGTTCATTCCAGATCATGCCTGCCTCATCTGATCAGGAGGGGATAAAAACATGCCACCTTCAGTTTTCATGTTCAACACTATTTCTTGGAAAGTACAAGGAGTGAATATTCATTCATGCCTTCCGGTTTCAGTGTTCTTTCAACCTTGAAAAGTTCTGTGATAATGCCCATTCTTTTACCGGTAAAAATATCTCCGTAAAGAAATGTCCCGCCATTTTCAAGTATCCGGTGAACCTCCCTGATCCCGGCGGGGAAGTTGCGGCCCAGGTTGTGGTATACGAGGCTCGAGGCCGCAATGTCGAAATAATCATCCTCAAGGGGTATTTTCCTCAGGTCTGCTTTAACGATGGTGACGGAATCGGTTATTCCAAGGCACTCAAAATTATTGGTGGCGTTTTCCACTGAATTGTTTTCCAGACTCGAATCAATAAACTTGTCAATTGCCCATATGTGCATATTGTGAAAGCTGTCGTGAAGCAGGTGTGATACAAAGCCGCTTCCACAGCCGGCATCAAGTCCTCTTGTAAATCTTTCAGCATCGGTTTTATTTTTCAGGTCAGATATTGCTGCATTGAAAATGGAAGCAATGCCGGTCCTCAGTTTTTCTGATTCCTCCCTGCTTGAATGGTGATATACGCCAAAATCCACCTTACTGTCCATGCCTGTTTATATGAATTGAAACCTTAACATTTTTCATCAAGTTCCCTAGGGGTGATCAAATGGTTATTGGTTTTTTTCATATTTGTTGGTTAATTACTAATAAATTAAATATTTATACGGTCAACGCATTTTGAAGCTGATATTTATGGAAGAGATGAAAAGGGACCTTCTAAACCCGTTTCCATGGTATAGGACGATGAGATCCTCCAGGCCGGTTTTCAAAGACAGCGAATACGGCCTTTGGAATGTTTTCAGGTATGATGATGTAAAACGTGTTCTTGGCAATTTCAGGGAATTTTCTTCACAGTTTGGGAAAGCATTCAATCCCGCAGGAGGTCCGATTTCGGAAAGCATAATAAATCTGGACCCTCCAAGGCACACGAAACTCAGGAATATAGTGTCAAGGGCATTCACACCAAGATCTGTGGAAAAGATGGAACCTGCCATAAGGGAGATATGCGTGAACCTCCTTTCAGGTCACAGGGACGGAGAATTTGACATCGTAAAAGATTTCACATCTCCACTTCCTGTAACAGTTATTGCCACAATGCTGGGCATTCCGGTAAAGGACATGGGCAAGTTCAAGCGGTGGTCCGATAATGTTGTTGGAGGTTCGGAACGTAACTACGCTGAATTTCCTGCCATAATGAAGGAAATGGTGGAATATTTCCGGAAAATGATGGCCGAAAGGGAAAAAGAACCCAGGGAAGATCTAATTACTGCCATAATAAACGCCGAGGTTGACGGAGAAAATCTCTCAGAACTCGAAAGCCTTGGCTTCTTCATACTGTTGCTGGTAGCCGGAAATGAGACCACCACCAACCTCATATCCAATGCACTTTTATGCCTCGATGAAAACCCGGATGCTTTCCAGGAACTAAAGTCCAGTCAAGGTTTGATTCCACAGGCTATTGAAGAGGTCCTGAGGTACAGGAGTCCTGTCCAGTCGATATACAGGGTCGCGATTAATGAAACTGAAATCCATGGTGTGAAGGTTCCGGCAGGAGGTATAATGGTGCCATGGATTGGTTCTGCCAACAGGGACGAATCAGTATTTTCTGATGCAGACAAATTCGATATACACCGGAAGGAGAACAGGCATATAGCTTTCGGAGAGGGAATACACTACTGCCTTGGTGCTCCACTTGCAAGACTCGAGGGAAAAATTGCCCTTGAAACGCTGCTTGGAAAATACAATAAGATCGCAATAGACAGAAATGAACCAATGGTTCCCCAGGATAGCACTATTGTCTACGGACTCAGGAAACTTACAGTAAAAGTTTCATAGATACTCATCAATATATAGAAATTTCAGCTTTCCCCGCTGGAACTTTCCCTGATCTCCTTCAGTGCCTCCCTGTCCCTGCAATACAGGTACGGCGCAAGGTCAAGGCTGGCCGGGGACTTTCCAAGTTTTCTGCTGTATACATTCCTGAGGTTCCTGTCGACTTCGCTGCAGTATTCCTTCCATGTCACGCCATTGTGTTCCACATATTTCTTCTCTATCCCGGTTGCCATCTCGTGGGCATAAGGATATTCATAGGCATCGTCCGAGAGCCATTTTTCAGGTAATTCATGATGCAATCCGATGCTCTCCCTGGAATCTATTGTTCTATTTCCAAATCTCAGGGTTACCGGAAAATGTTCATCAAGATACACGGTTTTTCCGTCAAGTGAATATCCGCCTGTGTATTTTATGTCAAAAGCGTTGCTCACCCGCACCTCATTCCCATCTTTCCTGATGACCACTTCCCCTATTTCTGATCCGTCAAGATAAGCAAGTTTTCCATCAACCTCTATCAAAGTACCTTTTTCAAGATTTCTCCCGGTTTCAACCTTTACGTAGGTGGGTTCAAGGAAGTCCATGGCAGTTATGATGAATTTTCCCATTTTCCCAGCATTTTCTTTCATATGTTCCAGTACTTCGAAAGTTTCCATGCTCTCATAATCCAAATTGGTTTATAAGTATGAAGGTGAAATCCATTTTCCAGAATGCAAAAACACACTGGCAACAACAAGAATATAGGCATGGTAAAAATAACGAAGTGATACAATGAGAAACGACTTTGGAAAATTATTTCTGAGCAAAGGTGTCAATTATTTTACCGGCGATCTTCCCCTTTCAAGGATACTGGGCTTTCTGGGATTTAATGGAGACCCAGATATGAAGGATCTTGGGAGCTTTGTTTCAGAACACATGATCGAGTCTGCCGATTTTATCGATCACTCCGCCAGGCCAAGACTTTACACATGGGGCATAACTGGAGAAAGGATAGATTATGTAAGGGTATCCCCTGATCATGAATATATTCTCGCAAAACTGCTGAAGCTTGGTTCCGTACGGAAGAGTGCCTCAGGGAAGTTCCCATGGATGTATCATTTCGTATCCGGATATCTCATTTCCGACTCCGGACTATTCTGTACAATAACACTTACGGCACAGACGGCCTATGCTTTAGGAAAATACGGAGACAGTTCAGTCAGGGACAAATACCTTCCAGGGTATATTTCTGCAGAAAAACCTTGGCTCGGTGCAACGTTCTACAGTGAAACACAGGGTGGAAGCGATCTCGGCTCAAACAACACAACTGCGGAACTGTCCTCAAACAGGTGGACCCTGAACGGCACGGACAAGTACTTTGCCAGCGATGCCGGCCTAGCCGATGGTGCAATTGTCACTGCCAAGTTCAGGCCGGGTTATGGGGTGAGGAATATTGCCCTGTTCTTCGTTCCGGCACTGAAAGAAGACGGAACATTGAACTACTCAATAAGGAGGCTCAAGGACAAGCTGGGAACTGTCGCAGTACCAACAGGTGAAGTGGAATTCCATAATTCAGAGGCCTACCTTCTTGGCGATTCTGCCAGGGGGATATATTATGGCATGGAGGTTCTCACAATATCCAGGATTGACGATGCAATAGCCGCAACAGGAATCGCCCGGAAGTCACTCTGGGAGGCATATCTTTACGCAAACACCAGAGTGGCATTCGGAAAAACAATAATTGATCATCCTCTCCTGGCCAGGGATTTCCTGGAGATGGAGTCGGAGCTGGAGGCATCACTTTATCTTTCACTTTACGCGGCTTCCCGGTTTTCTTCAACATGCAGTGATCTTCCACCTTATTCCGATGAGTACCACTATGCAAGGCTTCTTTCGCATATATCCAAGAACATGGCTTCATCTGCCGCTTCCGACATAACAAGATATTCCATGGAGGTTTTCGGCGGAAACGGATTCCTGGAGGAATTTCCGGTAGCCAAGTTCCACAGGGATGCCCTTGTAACATCAATCTGGGAAGGAACAAGCAATATACAGGCACTGGACATGATCGAGGTCATGAAAAAGAAGGACGCCCACTCTTTTCTCTTCAGGGATATGAAGAATCTGGTCAGTGGGATAGACAACAGGAAAGTGCGGGAAAATCTCAACATGATAATGGATGAAACAGAGAAAAATGTTGTAAGAATCATTGGTTCCGGAAACGTTGAAGTACAGGCCAAAGATTTGCTCAAAATTCTTGGGGAGATGGCTTCCATGGTGATCATGTATGCGGCAGGTTGTTCAAGGAATCCGGGAGAGGATGAATCCAGCCTCAACATGGCTGACCTGTATATGCACAGGCATTTTTCCATTGAGTCTGGACCGGTTCTGGATCTTCTTACAGACACAGGGCCACTGAGATGGATGGATGCAGGATTAACCAAACGG
>JAJZKX010000061.1 GCA_021850745.1 Thermoplasmata archaeon | reverse complement strand
ATTGCCCCGATGCTGATGGCATTGAGGGAAGATGAGCAAGCCCTGTCCATAGCCATTGATGGGACGTTGAAGGGCAAGCCAGCCATGAAAACCGGATGCCTGCCGCCATAGAGCCAGTTCTCATCAGCCTGTATCGCACAACCTGTGATTACGTCATTAATTTCCTCGGGCCTGATTCCCGTTTCTGAAACGGCGGACTTGATCAGGTTGCCCAGTGCCTCATCCATCCTGATTGGATTGAATACATCCCTTTCAGGATCGTTTGGCCGAGACCTTGAAAAGGCAGTTCTCTTAAAGTTTACCAGATAAACATTGGTGTCGTCTTCCATTATTGATTTCCCTCAGTGCCACTAATAAGAGGGGAGTTCATAATTATCTTTTGCCTAAAATGGACCTGTTTTATCATTCATACAATAGCTATTTTCAAGCAAAAATTTGGTCCATATATCTTATGCCGCCAAAATAATTGAAGTGCTATTTTCACCTCTCAGATTACAGCCTTGCCCACTGCCCAATCTTCAGTGGCCTATTTCGTGTCACATATTAGGGAAGCCCATTATTTTCACATAAAGCATGATTCTGGCAGGTCAAAAGCCCCTGCATCTCCATTCCGGGATCAAGGGGCAAAATATTTGGCGGGTGATTTCAAAAATGGATGCTGAAATAAAACCGGACAGGATTGTTGACGCTCGTGACGTTCTGTGCCCTGGCCCCTTCTGGGAGCTGATCAAGGCATACAGCCACGCTGGCCCCAAAGAAGTAATCTCAGTTTATTCCTCTGATGAATACGACAGCGAAACCAGAACCGACGCCCCGATCTGGATCAAAAGAACCGGAAACAGGCTCATTGCGGTCATTGACCATGAGGGATATTACGAGATCATAATGGAGAAGACAAAAGGCTCTGGCCCGTCCTCTTAAACAGGCAATACAGGCTGGATCCTGCCCTGTGACAATCATTTGGTCCCCAGGGCAGGTGAATTCATTTCAAAGCTTCATGGATTTTCCTCAGTGGGAATGGTATAGCCTGCCAGGGGTTCACCAAAGACCTTTTCGAATAAATCTGATCCGTAACTTGTATTCTCAGGCTTTCCCGGGAGTATCCTGAATGTTCTCTCCCCATGTGATGTTCTTTCTGCCACAAGGAACCTGATTTCCCCATTGCCCCTTTCGGTGAAATACTGGGCGAGTTCAGCCAGGTGCGTGACAAAGATGACAGTCATGTGGCTGTCCATGAGGGCATCCACTATTTCCCCTGCAATTTCAGAACCTTCCTTTGCATTGGTAGCAGCAAATGATTCGTTGAAAAGGATGAGCGAGCCTGTGGCCAGGTGATCGACGATCCTGTCCATCCTTCCAAGCTCCTCGTCGAATTTTCCCTGCTCCATGGATCTGTCTTCTTCCCGCTTGAAATGGGTGTATACTCCACTGTACAGGGAAGATGAGAATTCGGTTGCCCCAACAAACATTCCGGCCTGCATCATTAGGGCCGCCTGGCCCACGCTTCTCAGGAATGTTGATTTGCCACCCCGGTTGGCGCCTGTTATTATGGTCAGCCTCTTCTCTCCTGCCTGGAGATCATTGGGCACTGCCCTTATCCCAAGATTGAGGCTCAACGCCATATCGTAAAGACTGCTGAAACTTAAGTGCGATTCCATATCCGGCACCGGCTCAGGGTAGCAGACTTCTGCATTTATTGCCCCAAGATCCTCTGCAAGGTTTATGCACCCCTCCAAAAAAGCAAGCTCAGAAGATAATGACCTGATGAAGTTGAACACTTTCTCGCCGGCCTCATCGAGAACCTTCACAACTGAAATTATGCCTCTTGCCCTGATATTGGAAAGCTCCTCAGGGCCATGTTCATCCCTGGGGGGAAGGACGTAGGTATACCTTCTGTCCTTAACGCGGGCCAAGGCCCTCTTCATTCCTCTTGCTGCCTCAGGCCTGAGCAGGCTGAAGCCCGTGAGTTCACTTCGCACACCTAATCCCCCGCTTATCCTCACGCCCCCTGGAAAACCAAGCCTGTGAAGCGTGCTACTCATAGAAGCGGAATACTCTTCGTCAAATATTTCGGTAAAAAGGTAAAACAGCTTTGAAAATCCCTCAGAAGTGAAATTCTGCTTCTCCCCCTTTGTTATTTCCCGCAGTTCGGTGAGCGCTGAAAGATAAATCCCCATGACGGAGATTGACTCGTGAAGGGCAAATTCAGGGTTCCTGCCTGACCTGGTTATCCAGAAGAGATGAGATCTTGCCTTTTTTACCGCAGCCTGGAGGATGGAGCGCATCTTTCTTATTGAATCCTTATTGGCGATGGAATCCCTGACAACATCCTGCCTGTACCTGATACTATTCTCTGAACCAAGGGGAAAAAGGATGGCTGCCTGTGACACCTTCCTGATTTCGCCATCATTTCTAGCCATCTTTTCGATGAGCGTGTTCATTTCAAGGTCCTTGAAGGTATCTTCCCAGTTCCAAGGCAGGGGCGCATCCGGATCAAAATCCCTGTCCGGATGTAGCAGCCTTGATGCAATTTTCTCCCTGTTCCCGGCTTCAGGCATTTGCAACACGCCCCCTTATCTCCTCGCCCGAAACATGGTGCTTGCGTGCAAGGGCACGGGCATAAGCCAATCCGTTGGAAGGCTCCCTGATTACTTTGAAGGTCCTTATTTCAGGATTCTCAGGATCTATCTGGGCCACCATGCTCACAGTGGAACTGTAGGTGGAGAATTCATCAAGGAATGTTACAAAAATGCACAGGCAGCCTTTTTCACCAATAAGCTCGATGATCCTTTTCCCTATACCTGTTGCGTCGCTCACAGTTGTTGAGCTGAGCATTTCATTTATGATCACGACACTCCTGCTGGTTGAAGAATCAATTATATTCTTTATCCTGTGCAGGTCATCCTCCAGCTTCCCCCTGAGATTTTCGAGGCTCTCGGATCGTTCAAAGTGGGTAAAAATGCCATCAGGCACTGCCAGTGCCGCAGCATTTCCCGGAACAGGGCAACCCAGGGATGCCAGGTAGAAAATCTGGCCCACCGAACGCGCAAAGGTTGTTTTCCCCCCATTGTTTGGCCCTGTTACTACAATGATCCGTTCATCTTCCTCCAGGCTGAAATCGTTTGCTACAACTGCTGCCTTATCCTTTGAAAGTTTCACGGCCAGAGCGAGGTCAAAGCACTGGCTGGCGGAAATTCCTGAACTCTCTGATAACTGCGGAATGCAAAAGGGCAGCCCTCTTTCCCTTGCCTTTAAGGTGTAATCCAAGTATGACAGGTAGAATGGGGCTTCCCTGGAGAATTTTAATATGATGGGTTCAATGAAATCGCGGTGCTCATCTGCAAATTTCCTGAGGATGCCAATTTCATCAAGGTAGAGCTTCTCAATCATTGCCAGTATCTGGGCATGTACGTATCCCTCACCCAGGAACTGCCTGATTTGAAATTCCCTTGGTTTGCCTTCTGTTTCCCTGAACCTTGAGAAAACCTCCCTTACTGACTGTGAAAAGTCCCCTTCCTGTTCACCCGCAGCTTGAACAGTAACCCTGTCTGATTTCACAATGAGGTTGTATTTTACCCGAGAGAGGGCGCCCTCAACCCTTGTGATGCCTTCCTCAAGCCCCTTGAATTCAGGTGAAGCGATATATTCGCCGATGTAGCTGGCCAGCCCCTTAAGGGCTTCCGACTGCGGCTTCGCTCCCAGGAGACCTGACCAGGCATCCCTCAACAGGTTGCAATAACTCCTAGCTGTGGCCAGGAACCATCCTTCCTTCTGTATGTCATACAGGTTTCCCTGAGATTCAAGCTGCCTTGAAATGCTCCTGATTCCGAGTGAAAACTCCCTCAGTTTTCCTTCTGTTTCAGGTGTCTCCAGGTCCCTGAAGGCATCCTGCCTGTACCTAATATCTCCCTCATCGCTGAGCGGACTCAGAAACCATGATCTTACTGGAGAATCCTGCCATGGTTTGGCTATGCCTTCCATAATCTGGTCCAGGTTTAGGTCTACAAAGAAATCAGGGATATCCCTTTCGTGTTCAGTTTCTTCTGGCGGTGATCTGTACAACAGGCTCCGATTGGACGTCATTCCACTCCCTTCCGTGATAATCAAATTATGCCCTCAAAGGCATCCAGGAGTCATCAGTCTTCCAGAGACGTTAGGGAACTCCATCCCGCATTCCATATAACTGAACCACATATTTAGGCTTGTTTATCACCAATCGCCATGCCATTTTACTTGTGCAGTTGCCATATCAAGGGCAGAAATTTGCATTGCAGGGAATTCATGGTCGCGTCAATGGGTGGATGTAACCAAAAATATCCTTTTACAGGCTGTCTTGCTGCTACACTGCATTTGCCTCCCACGGTGAAATGCACTGCAATTTATACACAAAAGATAAAGGGAGATGAAGGGCTTCAGGATACGTAAACGGTGAGTTTAATGGTGGACATTGTTGTTCTGATAAAGCAGATGCCGGACCTGGAACAGGTCAAGCCTGATCCAACAACCGGTGAACCGCAATTGAAGAATGTGCCCCTGAAACTGGAAAACCTCAGCGAGAATTCTGTTGAGGAAGCAGTTAGGATTAAGGAAAAATATGGCGGAAAGGTAACCGCAGTTATCTTTGGTAATGAACTTTCAAGCGCCATACTGAAAAAAGCCTACGCAATGGGCGCAGACGAAGGCTACATAATAACTGGATTCAAGGGCAATAACCCGTCTCTCACGGCAAAGGTCCTTGGAGAGAAGATCAAGGCACTGAAGCATGACATTGTCATCCTTGGGAACCAGTCCGCTGATTCCATCTCAGGTCTCCTTGCAGGAAAGATAGCAAGCTACCTTGGCATCCCCCTGCTTGGAAATGCCAATTCAATTGAAGTCAGCGGTTCTACGGTAAAGGTTAAGAGGGCACTGGAAGAGAACAACCAGATAATACAGGCAAACTTCCCCGTGGTTATTTCAGTTACCCAGGAAATCAATGAGCCCAGGCTCCCGCCTGTTATGCAGATCATGCAGGCTGGAAGAAAGCCAATCAACACTGAGGCCTCCACACTGGCAGGAAAGGAGGTGAAGATCATTTCAAACAAGGCCCCTAAGAGCGAGAGGAAGAAAGTGGTCTTTGAGGATATGGACAAGGGAATTGCAGAGATTGCAAAGGTCATAAGGGAGGAATCAAGATGAAGGCACTGGTATTTTCAGAATTTCCTGAAATGGCAGCCCAGATGGTCACATACCTGAAGAAGCTGGGTGAAGTTGATGCCGCAACATTCTCTGCAAAGGCAGAGGCACTTTCCCACTATGGTGCCGGAAAAATCTATGGGCTCAACGGCCAGCCCCAGTTTGACAACGTATCGGCTTGGCTTGCAGACACCTACAAGGCAGGCGGTTATGACTACATGTTCATTGCCTCAACCATCCTTGGAAGGGAAGTTGCAGGCGCAGCCAGCCAGTCTCTGGATGCAGGCATCATCTCTGAGATAACTGAGTTCCAGCCAGGGCAGGGAAACGTCCACACAAAGAGATACTTCCTTGGTGGAAAGACTGTCCTTGAGGAGGAATCTGATTCGAAGGTCTTCACGTTTGCACCCGGAATTGTGGATGCTGAGAGAGTGGATTCTGCATCTCCCATTACGCCTGCAGACCTAAAGCCCTCATCCGTAACAGTTGTAAGCGTGGAAGAGAAGCAGTCTAGCGGCGTGAACCTGGAGAAGGCAAAGGTCATTGTGAGCATTGGCAGGGGAGTCGGCAAGAAGGAGAACATTGCACAGGTGGAACCACTTGTGAAGGCCGTGAACGGCGAACTCGCAGGATCAAGGCCAGTCTGCCTGGACTACCAATGGCTCAGTGACGAGAGGCAGGTCGGCATCTCAGGCAAGAAAGTCAGGCCCAACTTATACATCGCTGTGGGGATTTCAGGCCAGATACAGCATATAGCTGGAATGAGGGGATCAAAGGTTGTGATCGCATTCAACAAGGACAAGTCTGCGCCAATATTCGACGAGTCTGACTACGGCATTGTTGGAGACATTTTCCAGATAATTCCAAAACTGGTTCAGGCACTTGGGGCCTGAACTGGCCATAATTTTTTGAAGCAATCTATTTTTACAATAATCCATAATCACTCCAAAAAAATTATTTTAGTTGCAACCTTTATGAAGAGCATGCTGTTATTACAGCAAATCTGAAAGCTTGGTGTAAGTTATGTATGTATTTTCAATCATTGTTCTGATTGGGCTCTTATTGTCTGCAGGTTTCTTCCTGTTCACAATATACAGGCTCCTCTGGAATGCCGTCAAAATACCCGAAAAGAAGCCGGGGCTGAAACTCCAGCTTGGGCGGCGTGTATACCTTGTCATTAGGAATGTCTTCTTACAGGGCAAACTCTTCAAGGACCTCGGCGGAGGAATCATGCATGCGCTGATGTTCTGGGCATTCATAGCCTTCGCCTCATATTCCAGCGATTTCTTTGTCAGTGCAATCTTCCCGGGCACACACCTTCTTTCCGGGACATTTGAGCAGGTTGCCTTCTTCACGGTCGATATATTCGCACTCATAGCCCTTGTGGATGTGATCTATGCGTTCATACGGAGATGGGGGATAAAGATCCCGAGGTACCAGGGCTACAACGGCTTTGAGGCATGGTTCATCCTCTCCCTGGTTGGGATCCTCATGGCAACGTACTTCGTGCTTTCTGTCCTGAGGCTTGATGGAGTCTCAGCGGGGATACCGGGAAGCATTGGGGAAACCCTTGCGCCCGCCAATACACCCATAAGTTATGCCCTTGCATCAATACTCCCGAAGATTTCAGCCTCTACAGGATATTATGTCTACTGGATTGCCTTCTCCATACACGCGGCTGATTTCATCATATTCCTTGCATATATACCCACCTCAAAGCACCTCCACCTCTTTGCAGCGCCTTTCAATGTTCTGTTCTCCACGGAAGACCAGGCGATCCTGAAGCCAATAGACTTCGAGAAGGAAACAAGGTTTGGCGCCACTGACATACGGGACTTCAACTGGAAAGATTACTTTGATTTCTACGCCTGCACTGAGTGCGGAAGATGCACCGCAAACTGCCCTGCAAACCTCACCGGCAAGACCCTTTCACCCAGGGACATAATCTGGGATATCAGGGAAGTTGTGGTAGCTCAGGGCAAAGAGTACAGAACAAAGGGTGGCGAAAGGGACCAGATCTTCAAGACCGTTATTGGTGAACCCATACTTGAGAAGGACCTCTGGTCCTGCACAACATGCATGGCGTGCGTTGAGCAGTGCCCCGTGATGATCGACCATGTCTCCAAGATTGTGGACATGAGGAGGTCGCTCGTGCTGAACCAGGGAAAAGCACCAAGGGAAGTCATAGACCTCACAAGGAACATAGAGCAGTATGGCAGCCCGTACTCCATAGATCCGTCAACCAGAGCAGACTGGGCAGATGGCCTGGAGATCGTTGACCTTTCAAAAACACCGGATGCAAAGTATGATGTCCTTTACTGGGTAGGATGTGTTGCAAGCTTCGACAAGAGGAACCAGGAAATCGCAAAGTCTGTTGCAAAGATCCTCAAGAAGGCAAATGTGAGCTTCGCAATCCTGGGGTCGCAGGAAAAGTGTACCGGGGACCCTGCCAGGAGAACCGGGAATGAGTACCTGGCAGACATGATGATAAAGGGCAACGTTGAAACCCTCAAGGCCAACCGCGTGCAGAAGGTCATAACAAGCTGCGCACACTGCTTCAACTCCCTGAAGAATGAATACAAGGACTTCGGCATTGAGCTGGAGGTGCACCACCACACAGAATTCATCAACAGGCTCATCTCTGAAAAGAAGCTCAGCGTCAGGGCCCTTGACTCAGACACCCTCGAGAAATACACGTACCATGACCCTTGCTATGTGGGAAGGTACAACAAGCTTTACGAGGAGCCCAGGGACGTGGTCAAGAGCTTTGCCGCCAATTACGAGGAGATGGAGATGAACAAGAGCAAGGCCCTGTGCTGCGGTGCTGGCGGCGGAAGGCTCTGGATGGAGGAGAAGGAGGGCACGCTCATTTCGCACAAGAGGATTGAGCAGGCCGACAAGGTCGGAGCCTCCACGGTTGTGACTGCATGCCCCTACTGCATGACTATGCTTGATGACGCCCGAAAGACCACTGGAAGGGAAGAGAAAATGG
>JAJZKX010000060.1:8059-8521 GCA_021850745.1 Thermoplasmata archaeon | reverse complement strand
ATTCGCGACAAATTTATATATATTAGTATTATACTAACATCGTTCCATTACTAATAAGGTGTACCTAATTGGCGACCAACAATAACAACTTCCGGTTAAAAAGAGCCCAGGTCGGGGTCTGGGGAGCTATTGCAGAGGAGATATCGGCCATGGCTCCAGCATGTGATACCGTTGCATTTATGACATCTGCTGCCGCATTTGCCTTTTTCCTGACACCTCTTGCATTTCTTATTGCTACACTTACCATGTTCCTGGAAGTTAACACCCTATACCATCTCTCAAAAAGGCATGCCAGTGCGGGGGGATATTATGGATATATAGGTACAGCCTTTGGAGCCACTCCTGCCATAACCTCAGGACTGCTATATGTTATGTATCAGATAGCTAGTACGGCTGCAATTCCGGTATACGTCGGCGGTGTGGTCCTGCCAGGGGTGCTCAGCTATTTCCTTGGTGCCTCAA
>JAJZKX010000060.1:0-8049 GCA_021850745.1 Thermoplasmata archaeon | reverse complement strand
TCAATGCCCGGGTGGATATGGATTCCCTTCATTCTCGTCTTCATTCTCGCACCAATCTTTCTGGCAATATTCGGAATACGGCCACAGATGAAGTATATCCGCGTCGCCGCTTTCTTTGAGATCATCTTTCTTGCTGTCCTTTCACTTATCATAATAGTGCAGGCGAAGGACAACACATTGCAGGTTTTCAATCCATTTGTCAGCTCTCCCGTCTTCGACAAGGTTGGGGGTCCGCTGAGCGGGCTTGGGCTTGGCATGATATTCGGACTTACCAGTTTTATTGGCTATGGGGGATCAGCACCACTGGGAGAGGAGGCAGTGAACAGCAGGGCAATCACGAAAAGTCTCGTATTTGGGCTTATAATCGTCGGTATAGTTCTTACAGAGGTCGCATATGCCTTGACTGTTGGATGGGGGGTATCCTTGATGACCACATTTGCAACAGCAGATATACCTGGGATAATAGTTGCAACTGCCTATGCAGGAGCGGCTGGTGGCATCATGCTTTCTCTTGTTGCCTTTAATTCAGCCTTTTCTGACTCCGTTGCAATGCAATCAAATGCAGGGAGAGTATATTTTGCAATGGGGAGAGATGGCGTGCTCCCCTCCTATTTTGGACAGCTGCATGAAAGGTACGTTACGCCCCATAAGGCGTTGATATTTATTGGCGGTGTTGCCTCTGTCCTTGCAATAGGGTCCACTTTCATAGTGTCCTCTCTTGTCCACATCCCATTCATGTATTTCTTCAGTCACTCCGCGTCTGATCCGGCAACCTCGCTTGTGCTGGGAAATACATTCAATCTTCTTACTACCCTGGCATTATTCGGTCTCATCATAACCCACATACTGCTGAACACAAGCGTCATGACTCTTTTTTACAGACTCAAGGAGCGTCACAAAGGAATATTTATATTCATCCATATTGCAGAACATTATCTCTTGCCTGTGCTGGCTACCATAATCTTCGTATGGGTGCTTTTTGAATCCATCTATCCTCCTGTATTCCCCATAACTGACGCAATAATAGCCTCAATTATCTATCTCCTGTTCGCCTTTTCATATGCAAGATGGATTGCCAGGAAAAAGCCTGAAGTTGCTGCCCGGGCAGGAAAGTCCGTAAATCTCGTGGAGGAGGAAAAACTTGCAGAATGATTATGTGAGGATAGATATGGCCCTTGTAAACGGATTTAAGGGGACTCTCAAATTAACAGGTTCCTCTCTGTACTTTGTCTCAAGAAAGGGGGAGTCGTTCGCACTTCCGCTGTCCGGGATGAAGAGAATTGCATTCAGAAAAACGTCCATGACTACTTCAACCCTTTTCGTCGGGGATAAGGAGATCACCGTGTGCAGGGCTCACCTCTGGGCCGGAGACATGAAGAAATTGACTGGGATCGAGCCTGAAAGCCTCTGATCACTCCTTAGGTGAATATTTCCAGATCTCCTTCAGCCTGAAATCAATATCGGGGTGTGCTGTGACAATGTTTCTCGGCAATTTCCTGGGGATACGGTTGACTTCCCTCAGCCTCAGAAGCCCTTTTACTAGGTTGGCACCTTGATTGCATTCAGCGGCTGAGAATCTGTCGGCTCTGATCTCAAATCTCCTCATCATATGAATAAGGATTAACCTGTAATATATTACTATGGCAAATAAAACCCAAATGATAATCAGGACCGTTGGTGCTATATTTTTTAACCATGCGTATAACGATACATCGCCCAGTATGAGAAGTGCCAGGGTTGTTGATATGAACGATTTCATTGAATCATGATGAACTGCATGTCCAAGTTCGTGAGAAAGAATTCCCAGAAGCTCATCCCTGGTCAGCGCAGATATAAGGGTATCTGCAACCATTATTATGGGCCTGCGTAAGCCAACACTGGAAGCATTTGCAGAACCTGTTCTGGAACCGCTGTAGACAAGTACAACGGGAACCCCCACGCTGAATCTGGGCAGATCTGCCTCAATAAGCCTTTCAATCTCCATGTTCCTTGAAGTCCTTCTCCAACGATCCGCTATCATTAGTTTTTCTCTGTGGAAAGAATAGTATATTCTCAAAATTACTAGTAAATTGAAGCCGACAACCACAAGAACCCTGAACCACAGTTCTGATGAAACTTCAGGGTAAATGAATAAGTAAAGTCCTACAGAAAGGATAGGAGGAATTATCGCCAGCCGGTGTCTGATCCTTAAAAAGCTTGAGAATGGCATCGTGCCTCCGGCTAGCTTCAGATAGATGGAATAGCCCATTCTGCTGAATGAATAGAAAAATATCACTGTTGACGGGACCACGAGGATCGGGAATATAAGGGAACGGGTCAGGAGATATCCCACAAATAGAACAACCTGGAGTGCTGAGGAAACATAGATGTAAATTGTATTCTGAAGGGAGATCCTTCTGACATACCTGAGAAATGCTTCGTCCTTCAAATCATCGGGGTTCTCCACCATCATTGATTCATAATCCACTATTAATCCTTAATCCACCCCTGTAATGGTTTGATGGGATCAAACTTCACAGATTCAGCATATCAACATATTTATTTTCTCAAGCACTGATGACCACATGGTCCGGGTAATAAATGCTTCACTGACAAAGTTCGGAAAACGGAAGGAGGATCTGCTCACTCTCTCCGCCGAAGCCTCCAGAGAAATGGTCCGTAAACATGGTGATATTATTGACACAGTCATTCTTTCAAATTCATACAGTGGTGAATATTGCGGGATTTCAGGACTTAACAATCTCCTCACCACGAGACTTTCCTTGGACTCCATTCCGTCAATCAGGATAGATAATACCAGCGGAAGCGGAGGATCTTCCATACTCACGGCAAAAAGCATGATCGAGTCTGGAATATCAAGGTGCGTTCTCATAGTTGGATCAGAGAAAATGACAGGGGTTACCGGAGGAAGGTCTACTTCCATTATTGCCTCCCTTCTGCATCAGGAGGAGAGGATAGCGGGCTCCACTCTGCCATCCCTTGCAGGTCTTCTTGCCAAAGAGTACATGAAAAGATACGGAGCAACAAGGGAAAGCCTGGCTCTTGTATCAGTGAAGAACCACCACAATGGATGCATGAATGAGTATGCACAATTCACCAGGGAAGTTTCCATCGATGAGGTGATGAATTCCAGGAAGATCGCCGATCCTCTCTGTGTATATGATTTCTGCCCGGTAAGTGACGGAGCTGCTTCCATCGTTCTTGCGGACAGGGAAACATCAGAAACCGTCTCCGGAAGGTCAGTGGAGATTCTGGGATGCAGCCATTCGTCTGATACATCTGCCATCACTTTCAGAGATGATCTAGCAAGGTTGAATGCAGTAGAGAGATCGGTTAGAAATGCTTATGAACAGGCTGGTTGCAGTGCAGACGATATGGACTTTGCTGAACTCCATGACATGAGCACTATCCTTGAGATAGTGGAGTCAGAAGCTGCAGGGTTTTTTCCCAGAGGAACCGCATGGAAATCCCTCCTTGATGGATCCACATCTCTGGAAGGCAGGATACCCATAAACACCAGCGGGGGGCTTATTTCCAAGGGTCACCCGATCGGTGCAACTGGTATAGCACAGGCAACAGAGGCGTTTTTCCAGCTGACAGGAAAAGCAAAAGGAAGGCAGGTGCGAAATCCGGAGCGTGGACTGGCAGTTAATATGGCAGGGTTTGGAAATAGTTCGACTGCAACTGTCTTTGGTGTGGTATCATGATTGTTTATTCCTGCAACATATGTGGAAAGGCCTTTGCCGTCAGGAGAGAATTCTGCCCTGGTTGCAGGGGTGATAACATTCAAACTACTGAGGCAACCGCAGGTAAAATAGCTGGGTCTGTTTTCTTAACCGCTACTCCGGAAGGCCAAGAGGATTCATATTTTATTCTGCTTGTTGAATCACATGGAATGAGGTTAATTTGCAGATCTCCAGTTGAAATCCCGGATGGTTCAAAGGTAACCCTGGAATATAGAAATGAAATACCCTACGCCATCGGACGCCATGAAACAGAAGAGAACTGAGATATCGTGAGCCCACTATGTTAAAACTGTGTTTCGCATCTGGGGAATATGTCTTTCCCATATAAATCGCAGGATATGTCCATACAATAAGCGGAAACTATGGTGACAGAAAAGCCCATTGAAAATGTTACATATTCGATTTAAGGCAAAATCACTTGATTTCCATCAGCCGGTCAATCTCCATACAGATCATGTGAATCATTGTGATATGGGTTTCCTGAATCACTGGGGTGAAATCTGATCCCGCCTTAAGGCACACATCAACCATGGAAGCCAGCTTCCCCCCGGAGGAGCCTGTCATCCCTATTGTATATGCGCCCTTCTTTCTTGCAGCTTCAATGGCCTTGAGCACATTTCTGGAATTTCCGGATGTACTGATCCCGACTACCACGTCCATGGAACCGGCAAGTGCTTCCACCGGTCTGGAGAATATGTCCTCATACTGGTAGTCATTTCCTATGGCTGTGATTGACGATGTATTGGTTGATAGAGCGATGGCGGGGAGTGCTTTTCTCTCCGAGGTAAAGTGCCCGTCGAGTTCTCCCACAAAATGCTGGGCATCCGCAGCAGAACCGCCGTTCCCAAAGGTTATGAGCTTCCCACCTTTTCTGAATCTGGTCAGCAAAAGATCGCTCACTTCCCTTATCATGACAGTGTCGATGGATTTTCGAGATTGAAGGCCTGCCTCGATGTATTCTTCCAGAGTGATTGACATCTTCAGGATAAGGGAGTATAGACCTATTTATTTTTTCGACCCGGATATATGATCTCAAAAAAAGAATGACTCTAGATACCGAAAAAAAGGGGTATGGAGTTTAAAACTAATTCTTCACAGACTGCACGGTATCTGGCAGAATCTTGTTTCTGGCTGTTCGTGAGTCAGTTTTTCTCCTGCCGAGGAGTTCCCTTGCCAACAGCGTTATCACTGCTGCGGCTGCGAAACAAATGGCGCCGATGATGAACGCGTAGAAAAATGCAGTTGAATCAGGCAATGCAAGCGTCCCTGTCGGTGTTGTCACCGGTACGGAGTATAGCGACAGGATCACGCCTGCCACCGGTGCACCTATACTGCTCCCCAGGTATCTGAAGGTGCTGTTCATTGATGTCGCAAGGCCCATATTGCTAGGCTCCACTGAAAGAATCAGGAGATTTATCAGGGAGGCATTCATCATTGACATTCCCGAACCGATGATGAATTCATCAAGGAGCGTACCGATATATGTGGGAGAGATTGCCAGAAGGAGAAAGCCGAATGCGGTTATAACTGCACCCACTATGGCCAGGGGCTTTATTCCTACCTTTCCTATAACCCTGCCAGTGACAACTGAAAATACTATCATTCCAAGAGCGAAAGCCACCATGGAAAGACCAGTATCAAGGATAGACAGGTTGAACCCGTAGGGCTTGACAGTCTCAAACTTATAGGAGAGAGCCTGCATTGACAGATACATACCCATTCCGGCAACAGTTAAAGTTAAATTGGCAATTAGCACATTTCTTCTTTTCAGCAGCCCCATGTCGAATATTGCCTCCCCGTTCCTCCTATGATAAGCGCGTTCATACAGAAGCATTGGCACAAAGAGAATCAGACCTATGATCATCATCCCAAGGAAAAGACTGGAGGTCCATCCCCACTGGGAACCCTCTGAAAGCGCAAGAACAACTAGTGCCAGCGGAACTCCCAGCATCACTGCACCTATGTAGTCAACCTTCACATTCGGCTTGCGGTAAGGTGATTCCCTGACCATGAAGATTGTCATGACCGCCAGTGCAACAATGAATGGTATTGCTGTGTGATATGTCATTCTCCACCCGTAATCGTTGGATATGAGAGAACCAAGTGGAAGGCTGATCGCAAATCCAGCACCGAACATACCGCTTATCAGGGACTGTGCTCTCGGAACCATATCAACCGGGAACTCTTCCCTGATCAGTGACATGCCCAGGGGCATTATTGTAAGACCGATACCCTGAACCGCTCTTGAAACCACCATAAATGTGAAATTGGGAGAAAATCCAGTAACTGAAACCGCAAAGGCATACATCAGTATGACTATGGACATCATCTTCTTCTTGCCATATATATCTCCAAGCTTACCCACTATTGGGCTGGCTGCCACTCCAGTTATCAGGTATGTGGACAGGACAAGGCTAACCTGATCCACTGTAATATGAAAGCCCCTGGCTATGGAAGGAAGGGACGGCGTCAGCATTCCCTCCACATACATTACTGCAACTATTATCATTGCAAGGAGCGCCATAACAAAATTTGCATATTTTCTATCAAATGTTTCCATGGTTCTGTTCATTTAAAACCCTCTTTGACCCTTTTTGAAAGGGAAGCCGCCAGATTATCAACCATTCTCCTGACCTCCTCTGAAGTTTTTTCATCAAGTTCATTGATAGCGTTCATGAAGTCAGAATTTACTGACTCAAAGACAGTGATCATTCTCTGGCACTCCTTTCCCGTGGTAGCGAGAATGATTCTTCTGTCGTTTTTGTCCTGCTCCCTTTTAACGAAACCTCTGGATTCCAGGCCGTCAATGAGATGGGTCATGGTTGGTTTTGTCAAACCGGCCAGCGCTGCAAGATCAGATAACTTGGTGGGACCCTTCTTCTTCAGATACGTCACGATAAGCATTTCCATGAAAGAAAGGTCAAATGCATTCATCACCTTCTCCCGGTAGTGCATCATGTGGAAGCTGAAGTTCTGAAAAGCTTCCACCAGTTCCGACCTTGACATAGGGGGTAATTAGTTCGAAGTATTTAACTATTAGTAAATTGAAACTAATTTATCTGTTATGCAGAATGTGGAGGTTGTGTGCAGAAATCAAATAGGCAGAGAGCATTCACATGGGATTTCAATGATGCGAGGGTTCAAGCCTGTACACATTAAGATGCTTTCCACCCTTTCCGTGCTCGAAGTTTTCAGGATGCTTGGGATTTTCCTTGTTCTGCCAGTTTTCTCTGTCTATGCGGAACAGTACACTTCATCAGGGTTGCTTATAGGAATCGGACTTGGATCATATGGGATAGCAATGGCAATATTCCAGATCCCCATGGGTATGCTGTCAGACAGATTTGGCAGGAAGCGGGTTATTGTCATTGCCATGATTCCTTTCATTATTGGGAACCTTATTTCATGGCATCCTGTAAACATTTTCGGGTTGATAATTGGAAGGTTTATAGCCGGTGCTGGAGCTATAACTTCATCATCAATGGCTCTGGCCCAGGAGAGTGTCCCTGATGAGAAAAGAACCGCAGCAATGGCTTTTCTTGGTATCCCAATCGGCCTATCTTTCCTAGTAGGGATTATTCTCGGGCCCCTTATTGGGTCTTACCTTGGAGATTCCTCAATATTCCTGATATCTGCAATTCTTGGAGTTCTCGGGCTGATTCCATTTATTCTTCTCCATTTGCCACACCCTGAGAAAAAGATATCATATATGAAAGGCAGGATAGGTATCGATGCAGTTCTTATGGGGATTATCGGGATGGCAACATCCTTTGTCCTGATCTCCATATTCTATTTCCTCCCGTTGTATTTCAAAGCAGAGTCCGTTTCAGGTTACGAAATTGATCTCATAATCCCTCTGATAATTGGTGGGTTGATTGCCATAGGACTTTCTCCCGTCGCAGAAAAGGGTAGGAGAATGACATTTGCCTTCATATCCATGTTGCTCATTGTTGTATCAGTGCCCTTGACATTCGCATTCCCAATATCGGGAGCTGGAAAACTTCTTTTGTTACTGGGTCTCGCGACATTCTTTACGGGCTATTCCATTACAGAGATTGTTTTCACACCAATTATTTCAACCCGCGTCTCCAGGGAAAGTTACGGGTTGAATATGGGTGCCTACAATACACTGCAGTTCATTGGGCAGTTTGCCGGAGGATCCATGGCAGGATACGTCCTGGGATTGAATTTCACCACGCCCTACCTGATACGCAATATTCTCATTCTGGAATCTATCGTTGTAATTTCCATAATAATCCTGCTGAGAGTCAGATTCAATGCTATCCCCAAAAACAGAAAATTC
>JAJZKX010000059.1 GCA_021850745.1 Thermoplasmata archaeon | reverse complement strand
TACTCAGGCTCGATAATCTGCTTTTTCTATCTGCTTTGAGGGAAAGAACAGGAATGATTGAACTTGATCTCCCTTTAACGCTTTTCAGGGTGCATGATAACTCTCTGGATAGGTCGAATTCCTATGATGACTTTATCAAAATAAGGAGACAGAGGATTATCCCGTACCTTAATGAGACCATGGCTATTTTTCAGGTTATGGCCGGAAAAATACCCGGGCATTTCCTTCTTTGCTACAATTTGAGGATCAAGTCCCAGATGAAGCTTCTGGGTTTAGAGGGGGCATATACAAAAATAAGTTCTCTGGAACTATTTTATGGCTTCCTCCCAAAATTGCCCATTAAAATTTATCTTTACGACATAGAGATTTATCTTGGCAGCCACTTGGGAGACAGGGTGAGGAAGAAACTGCTGGATAAAGCTTACAGAAATGCTTTGCTGAGGATCAATAACTGATTCCCCCATTGGGAAGAGATTGACATGGCTGTGATGGGGGGGGGCAAACTTACTGAAACGCCCTTTGACTGTAAGATTAATCAACTGAGTCGAATAAAGTTTTTAAACAGCCTGAATGGGATAACTGAGTATTATGGCCCGTTGCATCCCGGAAAAGAAAACCTAATTAATATCGCTGGAAATTACAGCAGATGAAGGGCGTAATTCTCCATGGTGGGAGCGGAACCAGGCTCAGGCCTCTCACATACACCGATGTTAAACAATTATTGCCGTTGGCCGGGAAACCTGTGAGTGAATATGCCCTCATGAATCTCAGGGAACTGGGAATTACAGATATAAACATCATTGTTGGCGAAGTCGGAGAAAAAGAGGTCAGAGAATACTATGGCGACGGCACGAAGTGGGGCGTAAAAGTTAGCTATACCTTCCAGGGCAAGCCCTTAGGGATTGCGCATGCCATTGGGCTTGTGGAGAGTTTTGTCGGAAATGAGCCGTTTGTTGTAGTTCTGGGTGACAATTACTTCCAAAGCGGCCTGCAATCGCTGCTGAAAAAATTTGACCCCGCCAAATTGAGTGGCCTGATCGCCTTGACCCAGGTGGCCAACCCCTCCCAGTTTGGAGTTGCAGAAGTCAAGGATGAGAAAATAATTTCCCTTAAAGAAAAGCCAAAGGTGCCACTGTCCAATCTCGCCATAACTGGAGCGTATTTTCTCACGCCAGTTGTTTTCAGCATAATCAAAACGCTAAAACCATCGTGGAGAAATGAGCTTGAAATCACAGAGGTATTCCAGATAATGCTGGAAAAGGACATGAACATCGGTTATACCGTTATCAGTGGCTGGTGGAAGGATACCGGTACAGTGGATGAGTTTCTGGATTGCAACAGGATGGTTCTTGATAAGATAGAACTGGATGATAACTCCATGAAATCAGACGAAACGACAGTTTCGGGCCGGGTTCAAATAGAGGAAGGGGTCAGAATCAGCGGCTCGACTAGAATCCTTGGCCCCTGCTTTATAGGCGCAAACACAGAAGTAATGGACTCTTACATAGGGCCATATACGAGCATCGGAAACAATTGCAACCTGAAAGGCGTTGAAATTGAGGATTCCATTGTCATGGATGGCAGTACTCTGGAAATATCCGACGGCACACGGATCTCCAGGAGCTTGATAGGTTCAAAGGTTGTGGTCAGGCCTTCGAACTCCAAATCCAAAACAATCCGATTGGTTGTGGGCAGAGACTCAAAAATTGAGCTGTGAGGGATAACGGTGAAAAAGGTTTTAATTCTTGGCGCGGGAGGGCAGGCTGGCAGAGAGTTGGCGGAATTGTATCCGGAATCGTTGAAAGTGTACCATAAATCGGAGAAGACAGGGGATTCTGTTGATATTGCAGACAGGTCAACCATATCAAACCTCATAAGGGAATATTGCCCGGAGGTGGTTATAAACGCAGCTGCTCTTGCAAATGTGGATTTGTGCGAGAAAAATCATCCACTTGCCTTTGCTGTGAATGGGGAGGCATTAAGATCCATTGTGGAGGCATGCAGGGCATGCGGTTCTCACCTAGTGCATATATCGACGGATTATGTCTTCGATGGAAGTGATGGCAATTATTCTGAGGATTCCATTCCTAATCCCATAAATTACTATGGACTTTCAAAGCTCATTGGGGATATTTATGCACTGTCGTATGAGAACTCCGCAGTAGTCAGAACTTCAGGCGTCTATGGCTATAACAGAAATTTCCCGCTATTTGTGCTTGAGATGCTGGAAAATGGGAAACCAGTCAACGCAATAGACGGGTACTATTCCCCCATACACGCCAATTTGCTGGCAAAGTCCATTTCCAGTCTGATTGACAAAAATTACAAGGGAATTATTAACGTTGCTGGGGAAAGAGTATCACGCTTTGACTTTGCAAACAAGATCGCAGAGGTATTTGCCCTGGACAGGAGCCTGATCACTTCCCGTCAGAATGTGACGAGCATGGATGCCAAAAGGCCATTCGATTCATCCCTCAACCTTTCCAGAGCTAAGGGAAAACTTGATTTTGATTTCCACTCCATAGGGGCAAACTTAAATGCTTTTAAGAGAAAACTGGAGAATTTCAGAAAGTAATTAAAATAACTTTATCATATCAGGCTAAAATGCCTTTCACTTTTGTGCGCAAGGAAATACCGGATGTGATTCTTGTGGTCCCGAAGAGTTTCTCCGATGATAGGGGATATTTTTTTGAAAATTACAAGAGGTCAGAGTTTCGTGCCAATGGTATCAGCTATGATTTTGTCCAGGACAATACCTCTTTCTCAGACAGTAATGTTTTAAGGGGGCTGCATTTCCAGTCTCCACCTTATGAGCAGGGTAAGCTTGTGCGGGTACTGGTTGGAGAAATACTTGATGTGGCGGTTGACATCAGAAAAGGTTCGCCCACATATGGCAGATGGGTTTCTGAGGTCCTAAACCAGGATAACAGGAAAATGCTATGGGTTCCACCGGGGTTTGCGCACGGTTTTCTGACTAGGGGCGAAAGCCTGGTTCATTATAAAGTCACAAAGGAGTACAACAAAGACTCAGAAGGTGGCATTCTGTGGGATGATAAGGATTTGGGGATTGGCTGGAACTCAACAGAAATTGGGCTTTCAGCTAAAGATAAGCTGTGGCCTGAACTGAATCAGCTTAAATCACCATTTGAATATGGGAAGGGATTAATTTGAAAGTTTTAGTTACTGGTGGAACCGGCTATATCGGAAGAGTACTCGTCCCCATGCTGGTCGAGCACGGTTTTGACGTCACTTCCCTTGACAGGGAGTTTTTGAACTATGATGATGTTCATTCTGAATACCAGGATTTGGGTGTTAAATTGATAAGGGATGACATCAGGTATTTCGAGCCGTCTTTGCTTAGGTCAATGGACGCGGTAATAGATCTGGCTGCCCTTTCAAACGACCCTATTGGGGACCTCGATCCATTGAAAACCTGGGACATCAATTATATTGGAAGGGCCAGGGTCGCAAGACTCGCTAAGAAGGTAGGGGTCCAGAGATATATTGTTTCATCCTCCTGCAGCGTTTATGGCTTTCGGGATGACATAGCAAACGAGGAGTCAACTGTGAACCCACTTACAACTTATGCCCAGGCCAACGTCGAAATTGAAAATGACAATTTAAGGTTAGGAGATTCCAAATTTACCACTACTGCTTTGAGGTTGGCCACAGCCTTCGGGTATTCCCGGAGGATGAGATTCGATATTGCCATAAATGCCATGACTCTCAGTGCCATTAAAACAGGAAAAATAAAACTGATGAGAGATGGCGAGCAGTACAGGCCATTCGTCCATGTAAAAGATATTTCGAAATCCATACTTACCACACTTATTTCTGAAGAAGAATCAGTAAATCGCCAAATTTTCAACGTAGGCTCTGAAACCCTCAATGTGAAGTTAAAAGACCTTGCCTTGAGGGTTGGAAAGGTAATATCACCAGAAGCAAGTATAGAGTGGTATGGCGATCCGGATATCAGATCATACAGGGCAGCATTTAAAAAGATAGAGCAAACTCTGGGCTTTAAAACTGAGGTAACCATTGAGAAAGGCGTCGAGGAGATCAGAGATATGATCAGGGAGGGAACTTTGGATGATTTCCCGGAAACACATACAGTGGAACAGTACAAGAAACTCTTGAGCACTGGTGGACTTGGCGGTAAATTGAGTTTGGATAAATCTGGTGTGGTGCTTTAAAAAGGCATAATATTTTTTTACCCGCATCATTCTGACCTTAGGCAATGGTTGAAATAATTATTGCAGAAGGTTTTCCATCTCTATTTAGAAAGGAAAATAAATTATCGCCGGAGATTTTTAATTAGACCAGAACTACATCTTTATTCTGATAAGTTGTTTTACATCACGCGAAATATGTGGTAAATTATTTCTCCACTGGACCAAAGAATAAATTTTGGACCAAATCCATATTATGATGCGGGTATGAAGTGGAGCGCCCCTCATGCGCAACCCCATAGCCATGTTCACTTAGAAGGTTGATTGCATCAGTTTTTAACGCTCTCGTGTGTACTTCCAATATTATTTTTGGTCTGAATTTATCAATCAATTGGAGGGCACCTGCCAGCACATCCATTTCGAAACCTTCCACGTCGATTTTTATTACGTCTAAGGCGTCTAGAATCAGGCTGTCAAGTCTTACGGAATCAACTTCCATTTCTCCGGGTGAACTTCCTTTGAAAGCGGTATCCCCCTCATAGGCAATTTGCACTTTCCCTTCCTTATCCGAAGCGGCTGCCTGAACTGGCTGAATGTTTGGACTGGCATTTGCACCAATGTTCCGAATAAGTATGTCAAAATTTACGGGCAAAGGTTCTATTGCTATTACCTTCTTGCACTTCAGGTATACCGAACATAAGAGAGAAAAATCCCCCCCTTGTGCCCCCACGTCTAAAACCGTAGATCCAGGTTGTGGGATAAAATCTGGATATTCTAAGTATATTCCTTCCCCAAAAACTTCTTCTATTGTGCCGAAAGGAGTATCTTGGACCAGATTAATCCCATATTTGTCCCTCACGAAAACCTCTGCGAATGAACTCTTGAAAAGCGAATAATTCCGGAACCTTTCCTGTTTGTCGAAAAGTTCCTTTAAGACCATCCCGAATGTTAATTTGGGAAATCCATAGGAGTGATAAGCATGGAGCTGTTTTAACTTCCATGCCATGCTTGGCAATATGCCTCTATTTCCGGAGTCTGCCTTCTGTATAGTTGCATTTGTTAATCCATTCCTTAAGGTACTTTCCTCACGAAACATACTTGATGACCTGTATACCAATATTCTTCTTTGGAGTACTAAAGTCCATTGTGCAACTGGTTCTGCAGTTCCTTATGTAGGTACCGTAACAGTAATTGTTTTTTCGACCTTTATTACTGTGTCAGAATAATAATGAAAAATTTCGCAATTCTGATTAAGCAAGTTTAAACTATCCCTGTATTTTGTCCGATAAAGGGTACAACCAAATTTAGCTAATTACTGGTGGAAACGACCGTGAATGAAATAATGACTGAAAAACTTCAGGATTTTGAAAGGCTTTGGTTTTCACAAGACGAAACTGATTTAATGAATGCCTTGAGCATGTCTACTCCTCCGGAAGAGCTCGCCCTGCTTTTACGTCATAAAGAGAAGTCACCAGTAAAAATACTCAGGTACAATGAAAAAAGTGATTCCAAAGTTATCTTTGTGGTCCCAACTGCAAATGTTGAAAATGAAACAAGCTCTAATCTTAGAAAGCAGCTAAAAGATCTGCCTAGTATTTTTATAGAGGCCACTGGTGGAAATTTCAATTACGCCCGCAGCTGTAATACAGGTATTTCAGAAGCTCTGAATTCAGGTTACGACTGGATAGTCGTATGCAATGATGATATAGTTTTCCAAGAAAGTCCCAACAATATGGGGAAATATATGAATAGGGAGGCTGAGGACAGCGTTCTGACTCCAGATAATAGATTAAACAGGAACCGAAATTATCATGGTGAGACATTTTCAGTCTTTAAGACCAACCCGGCCATTTTAGCCCTTACTTTTTACAACACAAGATGGGGTTTTCCGGGAAGGAAGATGCCTGTTAACTTCCTAAAGAATTTAGTCATTCGTAGCCCATATATGCTAAAATATTTTAAATACACTATCGGTGTAAACAACAACGAGCAGGTTTTTTCACGTTTTTCCGAACGGGTTTCCAACCAGTTGATAAATTTCTCGGATTTTGGAATTTTTCCATCTAATATCCTTGCAAGATTCAAATTTGACGAGACATTCTGGAATGGTACAGAGGATTACGACTTTGCCGTTCGCCTGGACGCGGATAACATTGCTGTCAATAAGATTGATCTCTCAGTTCAAAGTATTGGTTCAGCTTCATTTGGCCATTCGGTTAGAAAAAATGTAATCAGCCTGTTAGATGGAATATACTTTAGTCATAAGTTCTCAAAAGTTGATACTTATTATGAAAGTGATAATTGAGAATAGTACTGGCCATAGGGTTATATTTCCAATAAATTTGTTTCGAGTTAATTATTTACCGAGGAATCATCTTTGAAATCACTGCAAAATTGCTTCTGTTAGCTTTGTCATCCTTAATGAATTCGAATCGCCTGCACTAATTTAAGTTAAATCTATAAAATCAAACGATATTGGTTATTCTCTATGAACAGAAAGGAGTTCGGCAAACAGGGAAACTCACTGGAGGCCAATCACACAATTTACGGCCAGAACCTCGTTGATAGCATGGATTATTTAAATACACTTTTTTCTTCAGATAAAGCAACCGATATTATTGAATTTTATAACAAGTTCAGATCTAAGGAAGAACTGATTGAATGGATGATGGCAAGACCAAAAGGCACAGCACAAGTTCACGAAGTCGATGGGAAAAAAGACATTATTGTAGTCATCCCAACCATAGATTGCAATGGTACATTGGCAAAGACCTGCAGGGATGAGATATTTAAGGGATTCCACATTATTTTCGTAGAAAGTGGAAGAAATAACCCATACTTCAACTATGCCCATAACTGTAATGTTGGAATTCGTAAAGCACTGGAATATAGTCCCAAATGGATTATTATTTCTAATGATGATATGAAAAAGAAGGATGACCCGGAAATCCTGAGAAGTGAAATTAACAGGTACGATCCAGAAATATTTGCGATCCTCTTCGCAGAAACATCAAAGAATCATTCTATGAAGATTCACATGGGAAAACTGAACAAGATAGGGTTAATAATTATGTATTTGTCCAGGTTTTTCCCAACATCCTTAATTAGTTCTACCACCAACATGAATTTTCTAAGAACTGTATTTAGGTTTAAGAAATTCTTGGCCAGGTACAAAATTTCGGCAAAATACGGAGTTACCCCCTACTACTTTACCACATCCAAGCGTTGGAGTCTTTACATGAAGGAAAGTCATAGTTATACCTTATTTCAGGACTTTGCGATTTTTAGTTCCAAGTATATCACTGAAAGGAGGAACGGGGTTCTATTTGATGAAACATTCATTAATGCCCACGAAGACCAGATGATCTCACTCGAACTATCCAAGACAAAGCATAAGGAAGAGCATTTGCACTACTCAATTGATAGCCAGGGAGGAGCCAGCCTTGGTGAATCTTTAGAGCGTGCACTCAGGACCACTGCTTCGGACATTTATCTATCCGTTAAGCTCGATTCAGGAGATTTGTAAAGTTGACTGTAATAACAAATTCAGATTGAAAGCTACTGTTTAGCAAATCCAGTTTTTAAATGTCGCTCGAAATACCTGAATGTTTCAAAAAAGCTATTAAAATACTTGTACATAGGTTTTCTTGGAGTTGAGCAGTATTAATGAAGCTACGGTAGAACCCGATTTACTTGTTTCTTTTTGTATTGCTGCCTATAATTCTGGCGGTACAATAGAAAGTGTTGTTCGTTCCCTCCACATGAACTTGCCTTATGAAATTGTCATTTCAGACAATAACTCAGAAGATGACACTTTGGAAGTACTTTCAAGACTTTCAAATGAAATTGCAAATCTAAGATATATTCAGAAGAAAACCAATAGGGGAGAAGGCAGGAATCTTGCAATGAAGAACTCTAAAGGGAATATTATTGTGATTTTAGACGCAGATGTCGACTATACTGGCATCGAAAACGCAATAATTGCATTCCTGAATTTGGAACAGCATGACAAGAAAATCGTAACTATAAGGCCTCTAGACCAGAGTGAGGGAAACTCTCCGATTATTGTCGCCTCCAGGCATACATTTGAAAAGATTGGAGGATACCCTAGCCTTTTAGGTTCTGAAGACAAATACCTGTATGAAACCGCTAAAGCACTTGACGCGTATGAAGTTATAGAAGGGGAGTTTAAATTTCAACCACTTAAAGTCAAAGGAATGACGTCTGGTGCAGAAAGACGTTATACAAAAAGCACCTGGCAGATGATAAAGAGGCGCCTCGTAATTAATAGAGACATGGTATTTGTGTATAATCCGACTTATGTGACTTTCAGGAAAAACCTGAAACTTAAGGGTTTCAGTGGAACTTTGATCGC
>JAJZKX010000058.1 GCA_021850745.1 Thermoplasmata archaeon | reverse complement strand
TAATCAATGCTTCAGAATAATCGAGAATTTAAAATTGTCAATACTGATGAAATTAAGAAAGTTAGTAAAGACTTCTTCTTCATGAGTAATTGAGACCGCCCAGATAACACTGAAATATACGAGCTTGAAGTTCCAAGCCTACCAATTCAACTTCACAACATTTCAGAACAAATACAGTAATTAGACAACTTTGAATCCGTTAATTCATGGATAAAATAAGGATATGCATTGCTGGATGTACTGGATGGATTGGAAGGGAACTTGTATCTGCAGTGGTTAAGTCAGAGGACTTGACCCTTGTAGGAGCAGTATCACGCCGGAGTTCCGGAAAAGACATTGGACAACTTCTTGGCCTGAAAACCTTTTCCCTGATTATTTCAGGTACAGTGAAAGATGCTTTGAGAACACAAACAGATGTTCTTATAGACTACACGTCACCTGACGTGATAAAATCCAATGTGCTGACTGCGATTGACATGGGGGTTCACACTGTCATAGGAACGTCTGGGCTAACTGATGATGACTACGCTGAAATCAACAAAGCTGCCAAGAAGAAAGGAGTGGGTGTTTTCGCTGCTGGAAATTTTGCCATTTCAGCGGCTCTTATGCTTCATTTTGCAACCATTGCCGCAAAGTTCATGCCAGGTTGGGAAATTGTAGATTATGCCTCTTCCACCAAAATAGATTCACCCAGTGGAACTGCTTATGAAATTGCCAACCGGCTCTCTGGAATTGGTAAACCTGAAAACACGGTTCCAGACAGTAAAATTAACGGACCTCCGGAGAGCAGGGGATTCAATGTAAATGGAACACATGTTCATTCAGTGCGCCTTCCCGGATACGTTATAGGCTCAGACGTAATATTTGGTGGAAAGGATGAAAGACTGATCCTGAGATTTGAGGCTGGAACTCTCCCAGATTCGTATATTGAAGGAACCTTGCTGGCAGCCAGAAAAGTAAAAGAAATGAGAGGACTGACCAGGGGTTTGGATAAATTGATACTTTGAAACCAGCTGAAGTGGAGTTCATTCAGAATTATTATGAATCATGCCTATAATCACCTGCGTAAATATGATTGTGGTTTCCTGCAGCACTTATTATTTGATTGACACTGCACTCCGGGAAATTTGAAATCCCAGTGGGTTTATTTTATAGGGCAACTTTTAAGCCAGATTATTTGCTATTTATGGCAGACATTATCTTGTCTTTATATGGTGATCCTTCCATTGCCTTCATAAGATTTTTCATGTCCCTGCTTTGTCCCGCACTGTCCAGTTTTTTGTTTGCCTTCATCCTGGCTCCCATGAATGATTTCAGGGTTTTCTCGTCCAGAGGTCCTGCTATGCTGATGTTTGTTCTGCATAATTTAACATATTCTTCATCTGTCCCATTTTTTTGAACATCCTTAAGCAGTGAATATAACTGGTTTGCTATCTCATTCTGGTCTTCTTTCAACATTCCGGTGAATGCTTCTGTCATTGCCTTTTTCTGTTCGTTTGAATCCATTTTCAGAATTTTGTTTGCGTCCATTTTAATCCACATCTACATGTTGTTAAGTCATTTAGCTAAATGGAATTAGTATTTCATAGCTTTAATTCCATAAACACCGTATTTTCAAAAATATAATCTTCATAGTTATTTGATCATCACCAGAATCTTTAGTGCCGTTAACCTGTGCCATGTGCCCAACTATTTCTCATCCTAACCTGAAACAGAACCAATTATTCAAATGAATGAAATATATGAAGACCAGAATCTGTCTTCGTCAAAAATTAATTTGCCCGACACCAGAAAAATTCTTTCGAAATAAGATGTTTTGCAATTCTCTTCTTTATTTCCTTTCAACTTTCACTATAAATTGTCTCAAAAGTTATATTTGCAAAAGGTGTTTCTCTTAGGCCCGGCAAGCTTAAGGAGAACCTGAAATAATGTGTACCATAATATTTTACCAGAACAACATGATATTCGTTTCCTAGCGCAAAGTTGTAGAACCTCTGTGAGTATCCATGAAACAGAGACCACTCTGGTTCATTTTCAAGCCCGATCGTGTTATTTTGGAACTGGTCGTCGCAATTTGTTACTGAATAGGAAGAACATACTACTTTTTCCGGTGATGTGTTTATATATAGACATTGGTTTTTAGAAGGTGCCGGGAATAAACCCCCGAACCCCGCAGGTGCCATCCCATTTGGACTCACTGCATTTACGCTCAACCCTAAATATTCAGGCTCAAGATTTGGGGCTAGATGACCGTATATTATTGGATTTAGGTTTATTACTAATCTGCCATCCAATTGTTCTCCATGCATAAGTCCACCCAGTGTGAAATTCAGGAATGAATTGCTGTATCCCTTCTCACTGATCACTGTGCTTACGGTTGTGGAGTTAAGCACTGTGCATCTTGTGGAATTATTGAAGTCTCCCACAACCGGAAGTATTGCACTGGCTGATTTCACCGTAACTGCCGGTTCTGGTGCAAGAACACGCTTGTAGGGGAACATGGAAACTATGATTATGGCAGCAATGACAACCACTGCAATCATTATGATCTTCTTCCTTGAAATAATGGTTTTTTTCACTCTATGAAATATAAAATGGTAAACTATAATAATGTTACGGGATACATGCTAATAATTCACATGGCTTGATTACTTTTGTCACTATGCCTATAAACGCAATATTTTTAACCATCTAACTTTAACGAAACTTGCTTGAACATGAAATGCACTAACTGTGGTCATAAAATAAGAAAGTATGACACAATATGCAGCAACTGCGGAAAACCGGTCAACAGCGGTTACTTTTATGACCCTTACGATCCGGCCAAAATAGTGCAGTCTGATTCGAAAATGGAGTTCACTTTCATAAGTCCCGATGAGAAAGTTCTCGGAGAATTCAAGCCATCATCCAAGGTAAAATCTTACCTTACAAAACAGAGAATGAAGTCGACAGCATTCCAGGCTGTCATATTGTTTCTTCCAACTGGATCAGCACTGGCTGTTCCCGGGAATTTCCTTACCCCTTCCGTCTACTTGCCCTTGATCATTTACATCTCTTTTGTGACCGCCCTTTCCGTGATCCCGACTTATTTTTACCTGAGAAGGCTCTCAAGAACTGTTTACATAATCACCGATAAACATGTTATCTTCACGAAACCTAAGGGAAAAGCTCTGTCCAGATCCATTCCGGTTGATTCCATAGAGGCTGCCGTTGCTGTTTCCAGCCCCATTTCCAGGATGAACTACTTTTCTGTTTTCTTTCCGCGAAAGGGTCATTTCGACATGAATGGAATTGATACAAACCTTCCCGTTACTGTAACTCTCCTGAGCAGAATCGAAAAAGAGGATGAAAAACTTGATCGTGGAAAACCTGGCATGAGGCATGCAATAAAGAGTGTAAGAAAAATATCGAGGGAAATAAAGGAGAGAGGCTTTCAGTTTCTCGATGAAGTTGATGCTCTCAAGGCAGTGAAGCTTTTCAACAGTACTCTCAATGATAAAAAACAGGAGAATGCTTCATGAGCTTTCTCCACGTTTCCTTATAAGATTAATTCAGCTTGAACCGCCTCCAACCAGTTAATCAACTATTTTCTTTTCCCTGATCACTGCACCTTCTTCCATAGTGATTCTCCTGCCCTCAGCATAATCGATTCTGCAATTTGATCCGAAATGTAGATCTTCCCCCACAACCCTGGACGATTTCAGCCCGTCAAAGTCGCCTTTTTTGCACTTTATGTTTTCTATCCGTATTTCCCCCATGGAAAAAATTCTCATCCTGGGAGTTATGGTCACGGTATCCGCTGCCAGATCTTTTATTCTTCCGGCTGAACTGTAAATCTCGATTTCGATTTCCCTGCAGACCACGCTTTCAGACTTTATGCTTCCATGTAAAATAATACTGTCTGATTCAATAGTTTCTGCCCTGATGCTTCCAGAGCTTTCCAGATCAAATACCTTAAGGCTTTTAGCCTCACATCCTCCGGAAAAACTTCCCTCTTCTGCAGTTATGCTTCCCTTGATGTGAAGAGAACCCGAACCGTGAATATTATGGCAGTGGATTTCTGAGGCCTGCAATGAACCGGATGAAGATACGTTGTTTCCTGCAATTTTACCTTCCACCCTCATTGAACCGGATACCTCTATTGTATCGGAACTGATCACGTCTCCGCCAACACTTGTGCTTCCGGATATATGTATTATATCGGCATCACAGTTCCCTTCAATTTTAGAAGACCCTGAAACTCTCATTTCCCTGGCAAAGACTTCAGACAGGCTGCTTGAACCGCTGACCCTGACTGATTCCCCCCTCTTCCTGCCTTTCTCCTCCCCGGTTGTTTCTTTCCCGGATGCCACATTATTGCTGTTGCCGGAAGAATCCCATCTTGAGAGTATCTCGTCGTAAACCTCCTTTGTTATAACGCCACTATCCAGCATCTCTTTCAATTTTCTAGTTCCATCGTTTTCCATGTTTATCCTCTGTTTTATGGCAATGCATTATTTATATTTATTTTGCAAATTTTATTTAATTGATTCAACTTTTATTTTTACATAATTCAGTATTTTTTTGCAAGCATCAACAAAAAAGTTAAAATTACTCTGCAGCCTTGTATTGTTATGATTCCAGAGATACACTTACTGACCGCACGCCCAAAGATGGAAATAGTGAAGATTCTCCATTCAAGGCATGCACCTGATGAAATTGCCTCTGAACTCGGAATGACAAGACAGGCTGTTGACAAGAACCTCAAGGACCTGGTGAAATACGGAATTGTAACACGGACGTGGAAAAACGGGCCTAGAAGGCCAAGAGTTGAATTCAGCCTCACACAGATGGGAACCGAATTTTACGGCAACCTTGAGAAACTAATCCGGAACTACAGAGTAGAAGGAAAAGCAAATGCAATACAGATGCTCAGGGACCTTGACCTTGCATTGATAAAAAAAGAGGTTTCGCCCGAAAGGTACATGGAAACCATGGAGGAAATCAAGAGGCAGTATGAATGGTTTCTTGATTCCAGTCAATAGGAAATGTTGGGGTCAGATGATATAAAATAGTGAAACTCCCTATTTTAATAACCTGCATTTTCCCATGTGATTTTTGGGATGTTCATGACAGAGATTTTCCCCGTGTTTCCGGCGCCAGGAGAAGAGTCACTCCAAGCCCTATGAATTCGAAGACTGCGAAGAATATGAGTCCATAGGAAAGATTGAGATGTGCTATGAAGAGGGGGAGTGCAAAAACTCCAAGGATTGCCCCCAACCTTGAGGCAGCAGTTGAAATACCCATGGCTGTTGATCTGATTCTTGTGGGAAAAATTTCCACTGGATAAAGGTATGTAATATTTGTAGGGCCTATATTGTGGAAGAAATGCATGAGTGCAAATGCCATGAAGACCAGTGTGAATGGAAGTGCAGAATGAATTGACACAAGGGCAAAGGCTATTAGAGAGACCCCGGCTAAGCCGAACCCTATGGATTCCAGTTTCTTCCTGCCTGTTCTGTCTATTGCGTACAGGCATAGCAATGTTCCGATCACAACCGGAATTTCCTCAAGGAGAGTCTCTGCCATTGTGGATACATAAGATGAATTTGACTGGATAAATATGGATGGAGTATAATTCCAGACGCCATAACTTGCAACATCGTAACAGAACCACGCAACGGATGTGAAGATTATCAGGGGGAGGAATCTGGATATCTCCGAGAATGATGTTTTTCCCTTTTCTACTGCCGGAGGAGAAACAAGCACATTCCCCTTTGAATTCAGCATGCTGTTCGAAACTGCATATGCCTCCGTGCTTCTTCCCTCTTTCACCAGCCAGTACGGACTCTCCGGCATCCTGCGTCTTGACAGAATAACCAGGAATGGAATGATGGCACCCGTTATGTACATCAGCCTCCAGGCCAGGTCTCCCGACAGGAGTACAATGGGGATCGAGATTGCATAGAAAACCAGGGAACCTATTGTCCATGAGAATATATTGAATACCAGGTATTTCCCCCTTGTTTTCCTTGGAGAGAACTCTGCCTGAATGGATGAGCTGATGGGATAATCGGCACCAATTCCTATTCCGGCAAGAATCTGGAATAGAAAGAACTGGAATATGTTTGAGGATAATCCTGTCATTATGAGGAAAAAGGAGGTTATGGCAAGGTCGTACACGTACAGTTTCCTTCTGCCGTATGAATCAGAAAGCCTTCCCAGTACAATGCTACCCACAAACATGCCCATATAAATTGCAGATGCTGCAAGTGAGACAAAAATGGCCCTGTCGAGAAAACTTGACTTCAGGTAGATGTATGCACTGGAAAATATTGACAGTGCGTATCCATCCATGAATACACCCATTGAAGACAACAGGGTTATGACCGTAAGCTTCCGGCTCTTTCCAATGTTTTCGAAAGAAAGTGTCACCAATTTATGGTATATTGTATCGCACTATTTTCAATTTGCCGGGAATGGTGACCAGGCGGTAAGGGAAGCTTTCCTTTATTTGATCAATTTTGGAAACAAGCAGCCAGAACCGCCTGCATGGCAACCGCTTTATACTTTTTCTTATGATTGCATTTCACCTGTGACCAGTTCCCTGATCCTTCTTGCATTTTTAACAATCCTACCGAATGTCTCAAAAGATATCTGCTGCTCCCTGTCTGAAAGAGCTTTTTCCGGATTGTTGTGAACTTCAATTTCCAGCATATCTGCACCGGAAGCCACTGCAGCCATGGCAAGGGATTCGACATAGTCCCTGTTGCCTGCCGGGTGGCTCGGATCTGCGCAAACCGGAAGATGGCTCATTGATTTGGCCACCGTGATCGATCCTGTATCCATCATGAACCTTGTGCGCTTCTCAAATCCCCGGGTGCCCCTGTAGCATAATACCACATTCCCGTTTCCCCCCGAAAGAAGGTATTCGGCCGAGCTCATCCATTCGTCAGTGGAATTTCCCATCCCGTTTTTAAGGAGTACAGGTTTTCCCTGTTCCCCTATGAACTTCAGCATGGAAAAATTCTGCGAGTTCCTGGAACCGATCTGGAGCATATCAACGGAATCCTGAAAGTGCGGAAAATCTGATGTGTCCATTATTTCTGAAACAACCGGCAGTCCTGTAGCACCCCTGGCATCTGCCAGTATCCTGAGGCCATCCCTGCCCAGCCCCTGGAAGCTGTAGGGGCTCGTCCTGGGCTTGAATGCCCCTCCCCTTAGCATATCTGCCCCGAGTTCTTTGACCCCGAAAGCTATCTCCATCATCTGCTGCCTGCTTTCCACCGCGCATGGGCCTGCTGCAACTATGAGTTTTTTTCCGCCAATCTCCACATTATCCACTTTGACAAGAGTATCCTCCCTTTTTGCTTCCCTGGAGTAGAGACCTGACTTGACGGATATGACATGAGAACTGTCGATCTCGAATGATACACGTGAATTATCAGGAGTTATGAGAATGCTTTTCCCGTATAGTTTCAGAATGCGGTAAGAATCACAGGAATCTGAAGCAGAATCCTTGAGTGTTTCAAGATACGCCTGGTTTTCAGGAATAAGTATCATTGAATTTCACCCCCCAGTTCCAATATTCCTTCCCTGATCTCCTTGAAGACCTGGGGAGAGTATGGATTCATGGAGATTGTCTTTTTTAGGACCTCCATGCTCTCCATTTTTGAAATATCGGCCATGCACCCAAGTGACCTGGATGACCGTGTTCCAAGATCCCCATGAATGTTTATCCTGGAGCTCAGGACTGATATTATGTAAGGTGCCACAAGTATGTCAGCCATGACCCTGTCATGTCTGTCAGCGGTCATTGATACCAGTTCAACCTCGCCAAACAACCGAATAATCATATCTTTTTTCACTTCCGGCGTTATGTCATCTATGAAAATGATCTGCTTCCTGGCACTGCTTCCCTGAGAGAGCGGTCCGAAAAGTGGGTGGATGCTGACTATTCTTCCAGCAAATTCTGTGAAGACAGATTTTACAGATCCAATTTCGATTATGTTTTTCAGGTCTGCGTGCTTCCTGACAAATCCCAATGCAATATCCTGTGGAACTGACAATATAACGGCATCTGATTTCCTTATGTCACTTTCCCTGCCCTCAGTGTCGCCTGCAGCGATATCTGATCCGCTTACTTTAAACCCCCTTTCTTTGAAAAGGTCTGTAAGAAATGAACCCATTCTTCCCCTGTTTCCAAGAATAAATATCTCCATTTCAATCGACCTGTACCTTTGTAAAGCCGAAATCTGTCTGGAGAACTTCTGGATTCAGGCTCAATTCACCTTCGGTTATTGTTATGTGGTAAATTTCCCTATCCTTGGAATGCCCTATCCTGAGATCCGGCGAATCACATTTTCCGCTGATTATATGTGCCCCGTTTCTCACTGCACCGAGGACGAATATAGGATCCAGCTCCCTTGAGGAAAATATTTCTGCACCTGGCTTGCTGGAAAGAGTTGCAGCCAGATATTCAAGAAAGGCACTATCCCCGTTAATCTTCAGTTTTCTTCCCGATAAATTTTCATTAAGGGTTTCGTCAATTTCTTGCTGGCAAGCTATGGAA
>JAJZKX010000057.1 GCA_021850745.1 Thermoplasmata archaeon | reverse complement strand
AGCAGTTTTCTGTTTCTTCTCAACCTCGCATTGCTGGGATTTGAAAACCAAAAGGTTAACACCCCGGTTCAAAAGGTTAACACCATAGAACGCACAGGCAGCCAAACGGTTAACACCCCTCGGAAATTCAGCGATATTCAGCGCCTGCACGCCACACGATTTCGCATAACCAACAAAATACACAGGCAGGCGAAGCTCCCTGAACTGGTCATTGACATGAAGGATCATCCTATGAAGGTCCGTGGGCTCAACGGATGGGACCAGTTGATCGTGGAAGGCTTCCATGACTTCTTTGTAGCAGTGAATACTTATTACACCGAAATACGGGGTATAGTGGTCCACGGGGACATGGAAACCACCACCGACGAACTCAAGTTCAGGGCCTATCAGAAATTCGGGCCTGAAATAGATCACATTGAATCGATCATCGCCAGGAGGATCCCGGGATTCCAGTTCTTGAGGGACGAGAGGGGAATTGTCGTTATGGAGTTCCCATGGAAGGAATACGCTCATGAAGGCGATGCTGCCGCTCAGTACCATTACAGTAAAGGAAACCGGTGGATCTATTATGATCCAGTAACCCGCAGGCCAAGATGGGGGATCGATGATTCCCCGCCCGAGTCCGGCATCCATGATCTTGAGGCCCTTGACGGAGAGACTTCATCCAGGGACAACGAATCCTTGAGGGAAACAAAGCTCGATGTGGGGCCGGAAGAATGGAAATCGTGGACCGCAGACATGGACCGGCAGGAGCTCGGCTCCATGCTCAGCGACCAATCCGACGGGAAATGGAAACACAGGGAAGAGCAATCCAAGCTCGCAAGGGCCATAGACCTGGTATATGAACTGGCAAAGAGGGACGCTCAGACAGATGACAGGTTCGACAGAGTCCTGACTGCTTTGGAAAGGATAGCGTTTCCTGGAGGCTTCAATCCATGATCGAAACAGTCAATGTATCGCAATTTGCCAGGATAGTTGAGGATGAAAGGCCCGGGTTCGACACAAAATGGCTCGTTGACAAGCATGGATGCCCCACCTGCGGCAACATCACAAAATACGAGCTGAAGCTCCCGACAATGCCGGCAGTGAATGTATGCAAACACTGCACAGGCATATCCAACAGGGGAAATTCTACCGAGGCAATATGGGCCTTCGATTACAGGCACGAGGTTGAGAAGAAAAAGAAAACTGCTGCAGCAAAACCAGGTGAACCCAATCATTGCATCAAGCCCCATCCTCACGCAGGACCCTGCAAGCTCCAGCACCCCGAGAAATGCCCCGATTGCAAATATGAAACATCTGATCCGCAGAAGCTTCTCATTCACGGAGACAGGTGCCCGGGAAAGAAGAAACAGAAGATCTACATGGCGGAAGTCACTCTTTCATCAGGCAGGATGGGGCCAAAGAAACTCAATTCAGTGACTCCGCTCCCGGTCCCGGAAAGCAGGAAGAGGAAGAGTAAACCCGTCTACCACAATCCAAACTCAAGGCAGGAAGATCTTTTCAAATTCTTCCCCCAGAACCAGGCTGAGCTCAGCGAATGGTTCGAGATGGAGCGGGGGGGGCGATTGTGAATCATCCAGGGAGGAAATTGTGATATGAGAACATGGCAGGCCGCCGATCTCTTCGCAGGAGGCGGAGGCACATCAACTGGCCTCGCAATGGCAATCAGGGAGAAGGGCGGGAACGTGGAACTTGTGGCAATCAATCACGATCCCGAGGCAGTGAGGACCCATGAGCTCAACCACCCATGGGCAACCCACTTCTGTCAGGACGTTGAGAAGGTCAATCCGCAGGAGGCGGTTCCATCCGGTCATCTTGATCTCCTCGTGGCCTCCCCCAGCTGCACCCATCACTCAAATGCCCTTGGAGGGAAGCCCCGCAACTTTCAGGACAGGGACGATGCAAGGATCATATCCAGCTGGGCTTACAGGCTCCACATAGACAACATCCTCGTGGAGAATGTCCCCGAATTCCGTAACTGGGGGCCTCTGGATGAGAACGATCAGCCAATAAAGGCAAAGAAGGGCCAGAACTTCCAGGCATGGCTTCGGGGACTGAAAGCCCTCCATTACAACACGGACTATAGGGTCCTCAACGCCGCCGATTATGGCGATGCAACCTCAAGGAAGAGATTCTTCCTGATAGCAAGGAAAGGGGACAGCCCGGTATCATGGCCAGTCCCAACCCATGACAGGAAGGGAGCCAACGGCCTGAAGAAATGGAGGGCAGCGAGGGAGATCATCGACTGGTCCATGCAGGGGGAAAGCATATTCGAGCGGCCCAAGCCGCTGTCTCCCAACACGCTCAGGCGCATCCTCGAAGGTATAAGGAGATTTGGGGGACCGGCCGCACAGCCCTTCATAATCCAGATGGAAAACGGAGGCCATCTTGATTCCATAGATTCACCCCTGAGAACAATTACGGCGAACAGGAAAGGGGGAACTGCCGCACTGGTGCAGCCGTTCCTTTCCGTTTATCATGGCGGCAATCCGAAGAGGAATTACTCAGTGAACGACCCCATCGGGACCATCGACACGCAGAACAGGTACAGCCTGGTCCAGCCTTTCATACTCAGCCAGGGAAGCGGCGGAGCTCCAAGGCTCACGGATGATCCAATCCCTTCCACGCCAACGAAGGGAGCCCATGCACTTGTGGAGCCCTATCTTGTTGAATACTACGGGAACGGGACGGCAAGGGACATTGAGGAACCTGTCCCCACGATCCCCACAAAGGACAGGTTCGCATTGATCCAGCCTGAAATCAGGGGCAATGGCACGTCATTCAGGATGGACATAAGGTACAGGATGCTCCAGCCCCATGAACTGGCGGCAGCCATGGGCTTCCCTGCCGGATACAGGTTCACGGGCACCAAGACTGACTCGGTGAGGATGATCGGCAATGCAGTGGCGGTCCACATGGCCAAGTCCCTGATCTCGTCCCTGCTGGAATCCCCGGAGCAGAACATTCTGGAGGCCCTTGCATGATCACCCAGGGGCAGCTGAATCATCTCAGGGCACTCCGGATCAACCGGCTGCATTCTTACGAGGACGATTTCCTCATGGAAATGGATCAATCCTCCATAGAGACTCTCATCAGCGTATGCACGCAGAAACTTGAAGTCAGGAGGAGGTAAAATAATTGGATCAGAAGAAAAGGCTGCAGCAATGGAGATACAGGGGAATCAGGATCGAATCGTACCAGGAATACATCGATCTTTATGAGAAAGCAGGAGGAGAATGTCAGGTCTGCCATAAGCCCCTGGCCCTCAATGGTGAGGAGTCGGAAAAACAGACGGCCCAGCTGGACCACGATCACAGGACAGGGGAACCTAAGGGCATCCTCTGTGCCAGGGACAACAGGGCCATCAATGAGATCGAAAGGTTCTGCTACAAGGACATGAAACCCATGGGCGAGTACCTCATCAGGAGGGCTCAGACCCCCTCAAATTCAATCGAATCGGCAGGGGAAGGTAAAACTATACCGGAAGGTAAGAAAAATGTTGGAAAAAATAAGGAGAATGGATCTAAGAGGTCCAAGGAAAGGAGAGTGAAGTAAGTGCACAAATGTGAATATATGAATTGCAAAGAAGAAGGGGAAGACTGGCAGTACAGGGTGAGGTTATCATAGATGAAAAATAAGATGCCATGGGGAATAGTTGCTCCAATGCTGGCCGCAATAATCATATTAGGCGGGGTAGGCATTGCTGCAATCAATTACCAGGAAGGAATCATCAGCTATGACAAATCCGTGATCTCACAGCTGCACCAGGAACATAACAACACCTCCAGAAATGAAACCATAACCCTGCAGACTGTCCAGAACCTGTTCTCAAATTACAATGTCACCACAGCGTACGTACAAGTGATGTACAACCTTACAAAGGATCCCGGGCTCAACACTTCTCAGTACATAAATTATCTCGAGGCAAATACAACCTTCATTCTCCAGGACGTCCCGGGAGGAACAAGCTCCATGGGGTCCTTCCCTTATTTCCAGACAACCTACGGGCAGGCCATTGAAATGTTCTACAATTCCTCGGGCCTACCCAACGGAACGGCAAAGCTCGACAGCATAACCCTCCATACATTTTCAGGGGCCCTCTATTATGATTCATCCTACCTGGTAGAACTGGCAGGCATAGTCGCATCGGCAAACGTAACAGGCCAGAATGTTTCAGACGTTCCCCTGGCAAACACATTGCTTAATGAACTTGTATCAGGCCTCGGAGAAATCACAGCCATAAAGGAACAGATCCTGTACCTGCAGCTGGAGGTTAAATCATGAACTTCCTAAAACCCGTATTAAAGGAAGTCAGCCCCATCCATATGGGGAATATCCGCCGGATATCCGAACTGACTTCACGTATTGAGCCAAAAGCGGAAGTGATGATATCAGCCATAGGAGGTGCCTGAAATTCCAAAATCAAAAACTGTGAAACTGGACCTGAAGGCCTTTGAGCAGAGAATGAGGAAAAAACAGGAACGCCAGGAGTGGAAAAGAGGCCAGATCGGGAAGTTCAGCCTGAACGAGGAGCAGCTGCAGAAGGTTTATTCAAATATAACAAGCATCCGGGACCTTGCACTCATCAAGCTTGCAGCATTCACCGGGATCCGCAGGGAGGATATTGTCGCAATCGAGATCCACAATATAGACTGGAACCTCGGGACCGTGAAATTCTATGAAACAAAGAAGCGAAGGCAGTGGGCGGTCTGGCTCAATCCGGATACTCTCAATATTCTGTCCATGTATGTGAATACCCTGGATACCCATGAGAGATATCTCTTTCCGGGAAGGCATCAGAAAATAGGGGAGATTTCCTCAAAAACCCACTTGACCGGGAGATCTGCCTATGACATATTTCAGCATTGGCTTCAGGCATCCGGCCTCGAGAACAGGCCTTTCCATGCACTCAGATCCAGCTGCATCAAACTGCTTGCAAGGAAAGGATGGACCACTGAGCAGATCATGAGGCAGACCGGGGACACACTCGAGACAATCCAGCTGCATTACACTGTTCCGACTGACTCAGAAATGCATGATGCTGCATCGAGGACAGAAACAGGAATCCCTGAGGCACTATCAAGGGAACAGATGAGGGAAAATCTACAGAAGAGGTGGGCAGATTGAAGCAAGTTGTCGGGAGGCTTCAATGACAGTGATCGAAAAGCTAATTTTGCTTGGTATAGTTGGCATGTCAATAATAATTTTAGGTGCAGCAATGGTGCACTTCCTGGGAGGAACCTGAAATAATGGAAATCGTAACGGTACTGAGGATAGAGGAGGGCTCTGAGCTCGAGAAGATCCTGAAGTTCCTCTCGCATTATTCTGAACTCAGCTTCCCCTGCAGGAAAATCAGGAAAGAGCTCATGAAGACTGACGAGATATCGCGGAACTCCGCGGCCGTTGAATTCAACCTGAGAAAACTGGTGGACAAGGAGCTCATAGAAAGAATCGGTTCACCGGGGCATTACGAATATAAAATTAAAAAGTAGATTTTTGAATAAAAAAATTAGGGAATTTTACTCTCTCCTTCTTCCGGCGCTTGAGCGTCCTGCTTTCTTCCCGTTCTTCCGGTCCACTCTCCTGTCGTGTTCCGTCAGGTGGTCATGCTTCTTCCTGCAGTAACCGTCAACCCTGGTCCCGTCATCCTTGGTATAGCCTTTGATGTATTCCTCCCCGGGTCCGCATTTTTCCATTTCCATTTCACCCCCTCTCTCATGGTGCCCCTCCCGGCGGGCCTCGCCTGGATCGCTTCCTCTTCCGGGATCTTCCCGGGCCTCTATCTTTTCAGCATATTCCAGGTCGCTGTGTGCATGCCTGTGTTCGCTCCCCTTTCTGTCCCGGGAGGTCCAGGAATTCATAGCCGCAGTCTGCTTTACAACCAGTCCAGGCGATTCCTTCTTCTCGATCTGGTCGATTTTCTCGTATTCCTTATCCTGTGGCTCAGACAGGAAACCCTCCCCGAATGTCCCTTTCCTTTCGGTGCTGGTTGTTATGGATTTCCTGCATTCTCCGGTCTCATGGTCTCTGTAGTACCCGGGCCCGCACTCATCTGCCATGTCCTGCCATGAACTGAAAGCCCATTACAATGCCCACGTCCAATGGCATTGTGCAATGGCATTGAGCATGGGCATTGAACAATGCCATGCTAAAGCCTGTTGTCGCAGATTACAGTCCCAAAGGTACCATAATGAAAGAGAAGAAACCGCCCCAGAAGATTGCGACCTTCCTTGTGCTGGTCGCTCTTGTCCTGGCCTCCCTGACATTTGCATACGCAGTGGGGCACAGGCAGGTAAACCTGACAGCTATTGATGCAGGGAACACTCTGGTTCCCACCGGTGTCAACACCTCCCTCAACGTAACGTTCTCTGATCTGACTTTCATAACACAGCCCCCACAAATGGGTATATTTAGAGGAGGATACAATCTTTCAGCAGATCATCCGTCCTTCACCGTAGCAAAGGGAACGGAAATAACAAACGGCAGCGGAGGGTCAACGTACCAGACACTGTACCATGACGGAGCAACGTACACAGCTGCGAACTTTTCACAGGCTGCATACAATTTCTCCAAGGATAAAGGATCAGAAGCCTATGCATTCTCAGAGGCAAGGCTGGCCTACAATGGAACTTCCACAGAATCATACAACTATGTCCTGTCCGCAGAAGCACAGTCCGGGTTGCCAACATCAAGCTCAACCACAACGAGCGGCAATGCAGTAAATATGACCTGGATCAATATCGCCCCGGGAACAGGAACCGCGACACTTAACTACTATAAAGTCGGAGCAGGGACCGGAGGCTCCGGATACAGGAACGCAACATCTGCAAGCTTCACGGACAAGAACGGTTTTAACGGAAAGCTGCACAACCTGACCTTCTACCTGTACAGCATGTATATAACCACAAACAAGACTGACACCTTCGTGAATGCGTCCATCAGCAACACTGCAAACGGCACCATCCTGGCAACATCCAGTGTTACTATGGCCAAGGAATACCTGAACTACTCCAAGCTCAATGTAACCTCCTTCCAGGCTTCAATGGAAAAGAAATATTCCGGATTCATGATGGACTGGATGTATGTGGCCACACACAGCACATATTCCTCATCAACGGCGGCAGTATCCCCGGCACTGCAGGCAGACAGCTCACTGAGCCCGATGGTTTCAGGTTCAGCCTCATTCGTCAACACAGGCTCATCCTATGCCCCCTTTGACCCCACGGCCACCAACGACACGCAGTACCAGCAGGCTCCAAACCTTACCGCAATTCATGTGAACACCAACGTTGGATCCAAGGACTTCACAGGTGGAGTGCTCGCATCCAATAACTCAACGGTCCTGCATGCATTGCTGCTCAACACGTCCTATGCAAAGGCAAACTTCAAGGCAGGCAACCAGTCGCTTAATTCCACATCAGGTTTCCAGACCTTCGCAACAACCCAGCAGAACAACAATGTTGTGAACGCCAACATACACATTGCCGTTTGGAACTCCACTGGAATCAGCAGTGCGATCATGAGTTTCCTGAAGAACTATTCAGCAGTCAAGGCCACTGTAGACACGGGCATACTGACGAACTACACGGACATAACCATAATGGGTTACACCGTAGGGTCAGTGCAGCTGACAACAAACCTCACCAAGGGGGATGCCAGCGCAGTAAGGAACTACTTTGACAATGGGGTTGCAGCCACTCTGAAAGCCACAAACCTTTCACTGGTCGACACGAATACAACCGCCATAGTTGCAGGTGCATTCGCGGGTGACTTCTATTTCCAGGGGCAGGCATACGCACCCCAGATAGAGGGAAATGAGATCATCGACCCGGCCACAGGTGCAGTGTTCGCTTCCGTCCAGGCGGCAGGATTCGCCCAGGGTGCATTCATTGCAGGGGGAGCCGTCATAGTCCCGACATTCGTTATTGCAGGGTTTTCCGGAGGCCTACCCATATTCGCATCGCAGGGATTCAGCTTCGGGTCACTGTTCGGCGGCCTGACATCAGCGGGATCCGCAGTGGGGAGCTGGCTGTCCAATGGCGGATCGTCCATAAGCAATGCAATCGGGTCAGCAACGCACACGGCAACCAACTACGTGGTAAAGCCCATAACATCCTCAGCCTCCAATGCTGTAACCGCAGCTATGGACCACTTCAACAGCTTCAGGTCTGACATAGGAAACCTCTCAAACACAATCATGCCTGCAATCGGGGCAATCCCCGGAGACATCAAGAATGAAGTCTCCAGCAGCCTTGGTCCAATAGCAGGTGCAGTATCGAAGGTTTCCAGCCAGCTTGGGTCATTCAAGCAGGGACTGATCACGTCCGTTGCATCCGGATATTCAGGCATGAAGACGCAGATCTATGAGCTCGGCAACTCAACATCGAACAGCATCGCTTCCCTGAAGAACACTCTCGGAAAGTACGTGTCCCAGGACCAGGCAGCCATATCCAGCCTTTACACAGCCATGGCCAATATACCGGGTGAAATAAAGACTGATACCACAAGCCTGGCCGCAGGGTTCTACAATGCATCAAAGACTGACATGT
>JAJZKX010000056.1 GCA_021850745.1 Thermoplasmata archaeon | reverse complement strand
TCTTTAATTTTAGATATTTGGAGTATTCTTCTGGGATTGCAAAATTGCCTTTATTTTCAAATGTGACTCTGATTCGATTTCCCTTTATTTCCATGGCCTAATTCAAAAATAAATATTTCGGTTGCATTTAAATGTTTGCAACTAGTTTTATCAAATAGCCTATTTCATTTATGATTGAGGATGCAACTCTAATAAACTTTTCTTTTCGAACTGGATAGTTAGAAGAATACTCCAAATATCTAAAATTAAAGATAAATGTTACAAAGAGATTGAACGAGTGTAAGTTGGAACTTTAAAAATTTAATCAAAGAGAATGAATTACTGGTATGAATGGTTTCCATAGTGTTCACAACACCTACAACACTTATTGCGAGCAGGATTCCGGTTTCAAAAAGAGCGTACCCCCTCATGAAATTTGTTTAGATTTCTTCCCATAAATCATAGCAGTTATTATTCAATAGTTCGCAGTCCCAATGTTCATTTCCTGCATCATTGCAAAAGGCTATTGCGAAACGCAATTGAGCCCGAATGTTTTGAGTTTTATAATTCAGGGAATAAGAGAGGTTTTACTTTGGTTTACGTATTTCAATATCGATTTGCTTTCTTATGTATAAATATCTGCAAATAATTGATTTGGCTTAATACAAGATTATTGAATTCTAATCTTCAAGAATAAACAGACATAGATCACGTTAAAATATGAAATTATGCCCAAACCATATAAAAATATAACAATCCATTTCTCAATAAAAATAAGTTGGTAAAAATAGGGTGAAATCAGGATTTATTGGCTCTTCTCTGCCTCTTCAGCCTTCTAATTCTCTTCTTTTTCCATTTCCATCGCATGTTTCCTCTTTTTTTCCAATCTCTTGAACTTCGTTTCAATATTTCACCCCAATTGTGAGTCAGTAACTATTTTTCCCACATAAAGTAAAAGGATATTAAGACTTCTTATAAATATTTATTTTGTGAACCTTTATTTATTCTATTACATTCTGATTTTATGCCTGAAGACATTCAAAAATATATAAAAGATATGATGAACACACTCCCTTCTGAGGAAATGTATCTGGAAGCTTTTCATGATATAGTTAAAGACCTCATAAAGGAGTATGTCAGGAAGAAGCTCAATGAAGATCCTGAACTCAAGAAGGAGCTTGCCAGGGTTATAGAGGGATATCTGGAAGCGAAAGTGAAGGAATATGACTCTATGGCAAAAATGGCAAAAATAACTGCCAAGATAGGTTTCATGAGTGCTCCCCAGTCTGTAAGGGATACTGCAACAAAAGACATTGTGGATACATTCAGGAAGGAAATTGAGGAAATTATTCTGAGAACGCTTTAGGAAGGAAATTCTTTTTTACGACTGTTTTTGAATTCAGGTCAAATAGAGTTGCAATGCATGGATCAGGCGAATAGTTCATCATTTTTTGATATTCTGTCTGGGATTGCCATGTTGACGAATTGACATATCTCACACCCTTGTAATTTCCAATATAATGGCCATGGATATGCCCTGTGATAAAGATATCCGGAACTTCACGGAAAATATGGCTGTCGATCTGGTTCGGAACTATAGGTGTTCTCCCTCCATGGACTGGCCCCATATATCTTCTTTTAAGCATTAATTCGATGGCTTTGCCCACGCTGTCAAAGTTTCCTCCTGGAATAAGTTCAATAAGATCATTCAGGGACATGCCGTGATAGAGCGTTATAAGCTTCTTGTTGAGCCTCAGGTTATAGGGATTGGGAAGGAATTTTACGTTTCCGGTAAACATTTTCCTTATTGCAGGGCTCATTTCAGGCTGGGGTTCTGCCAGCCTTACTGTATCGTGGTTCCCTGGCATTATGTATACTCTGATGTCTGATGGAACCCGGTTTACGAGATCAGCAAGATATTCATACTGGTCCATTGGATTGACAAGTTCCAGGTCGTTTTCCTGGTTTGGGTATACACCTATGCCATCAACAACATCCCCGCTCAGGATGAGATGCTTCAGGTTTGCTGCCTCATCACTGGATGAATTGACCCACCTGAGGAAGCTTTCAAACCCTTCCTTGATGAATGTTTTGCTCCCAACGTGGATGTCCGAAATCGAACACACATATTCCGGGGGAAGCCCGGAATCGTCTATAATCCTTTCAGGCATGTCCGGCCTTATCAGTTCATTTGCAAAAATTACAGGATCTGACTTCTCCCTGTCATTATTTGCCCTTGCCTTTCCCCCAATTACACCCACTACTTCATCGTTAAGCAGCAGCTCCTGTGACATTGGGTTCTTCTTCAGTATTATGACATCTATGTAGGATTCAGTATCTTCTATCCTGAATTTTTTATGGCCGTTCCTTGTTTCAGATACGTTGCTTACCATACCCACAATTTTTACCTCCCTGAAGTCCCTCTCTTTAACTGCAGAGATTGAATCCACCTGGCGCAGCTTTCCGGCGTTAATAATAATGCTCTTCAGGGTTTCATACCTGTTCACAAACATTTTCCTGAAATCTTCAACAGAACTGTTTGCCCTTATGTCATTTACATCAATTTCCTTCATCTGCCCAGGATTTTTTACCTGGTTGCCTCCGATCAGGTTTAAAACGCTCTCTTTGCCTATGATCCCTGATTTCACTGTTTCATTGTCAAGGAGATGTGTTATCATAGTTCCCAGGGATCTCTCCATGATTATCTGCAAAGCAGCAGGCTCCACAATAAGTCCCCTTGAATTGAAAAACTCTAAAACTTTTGTTCTGTCTGTGAACATGCCGGAAGCCATAATATCAATATTTAAGTGTATTATAAAGTGATTTCCATTTGCATTTTTTCACTTTTCCGGAAATGGAATTTTTGAATATAACTTTAATATTAGCTCTTAACTGCATGAGAAAATGAGCAGGAGAAACGACCTTATCTTATTTGCTGTGATGGTATCTTTCTGGGCTCTGAATTATCCTCTTGTTAAATTTGCACTCAACTATGTGGATTCCTTCACACTCCTGTTTTACAGAATTTTATTCTCTCTGCTGGGAGTGGTTTTGATATTCAATAAAAAACTCAGATTCAGGATCAGAAGGAAAGCAATACCTTTTCTCTTTGTTCTGGCCATGTTGAATGTGTTCATATTCATGGAACTCTGGTTCATAGCGGAAACAACCATTTCTTCATCTCTGTCTGCAATTCTGATCTATACCTATCCGGTACTCACAACACTGCTTTCCATCATCTTCCTTAAAGAGCGTTATAACAGATACGTTATTCTTGGCATTGCCCTCGGATTCTCAGGAGTGATCGTGATTTTCTTCCACGGGTTGATCTCCGGCCTTGGAATCGGCGTGGCCATTGCCATACTGGGTTCCATAAGCTGGGCTTCCGGAACAATTTTCTTCAAAAAATATCTTGGCGGGGTGGAGAGGGAAACAACAAATTTTTACCAGTTTGCCTTTTCGATAATTCCTGCGTTCCTTGTTGCCGGGGCATTTCAGCCAGGCATAACTCTGCTTGAGCCGTCCCCCGTTTTTCTGCTCATAGCACTCATAATGGGCATTCCGGGCACGGCAATAGCTTACTATGCATTTCTTCACCTCATCAGGGAGTACAGGGTTTCCACGATCTCTTCTTTCCTATTTCTTGTGCCGGCACTTTCAGTTATTTTCGGAATGATCCTCCTGAATGAAATGCCATCCGTTTATGAAATATCCGGACTGGCACTGGTAAGCATTGGCATTGTTTTTTCCGCAAAAGGCAGCGTAAAATAAGTTTTCTTGAAAATATTTTCCATTATTCCATGGGCATCTATTCGGCAATATCATTGATCTGTTTTGCATTTCCTGCATTTTGAACGGCCTTTCCGTAAATGGCAAAAAGAAATGCCAGCAATAATAACCCAAAAACTGTTATGGTGAAGAATGCTGTGTCCATAGGGCCGGAAGCAGTGATGCTTGAAACGTTGATCATCCCTTTGAATGCCGTAGGGTAGACGAGGAAATTCAATGTGAAAATATCAAGTGCAATCCATATGATAACAAAAGCCCTGCTTTTCAACAGCAGAGGCAACTTCTTAATATATGTCAAAAGTACCGGGATAAGGATTATCACGATTGGAATGGCTAAGAGGCCGGAAACAACTGCACTGTTAAGGAGGTAGAATGATATGCCACCGAAAATGACTCCAAGAACAGTAAAAAGAGTGCTTCTGCCCCTGTTTCCTTCGCCGTAGAATATATACGACAATCCCGCGATTAAGAAGATTGCGGAGAGAATCAGAAGATATGAAACCGGGTTTGTAAACCATGCAGCAGGGCTGAAGCTCAGATGAGCGATGCTCAGACCATCGTTCCCTATAATTCCCTCCACAACAAGAATTGCAATAAAACCAATGAAGAGTGTCACTATTGAATATGCCTTGAACATATTCTTTTTTGTCATTATTCCTTTTGAACTGACAAATTCACCCACCACAAATGTTGCATTCCTGGCTATGAAGAGAATTAGGAAGACCATTATCTCGCCCGCATAGATGGAAGCAACTGGAATGATTATCCTGGGAAAGGCAAAGTCTGAAGCTACAACCCAAAAAGCCGCAAATGTACCTGTTATTTCCCATATGGGCGTTATGTATGAAACCACTTTCTTATTGCTATTTTCCCAGTTGAAAAGCAACTGGAATGCACCCATGGCTTCCGTGAGAAACAGTGCTATAAATACTGAAAAAATTGCAAAAACGAGATAGAATGTATAATTCACTTCAATCACCTCCCTGTTTTGCAGGTTCTGCTTTTGCCTGTTTCTGTAATGTGGATGAGGGTTTTCCTTTGAATACCCGTGCGAAGAAATAGAATGTGAATGGTATCAGTATCAGGTAGAACACTATTATGAGATATCCCGGCACTATGAGCGCGTTTGAGAGGTTTGCTGCCTGACTCACGCTCATTACATTGTAAACAATCCATGGCTGCCTTCCGACCTCATCTGTCACCCAGCCCATGTCATACACAATCAATGCGAAGAAGCCTGCAGCAATTTCAAGGTATATCATGGATTTTCTTCTGAGCATATCTTTTCCCAGTATTTCGCATATGAAGAATATGAAGAAGAACAGTCCCAGTAGAAGCCCGCCAGCGACCATTATGTCAAAAGATGTGTGTACGAATAGCGGTGGCCAGTCGGTTTTTGGGTATGAGGAGAGCCCGGGCAATCTCGTCACTCCCGCTTCGATTCTTGCCAGCAATGCCTGCAATCCTGGTATTGTTATTGAACCTGTAATTTTTCCATTGGCCATTGTTCCAAGAAAGTGTTCCCCGAAGCCGCTTCCGGGACCTGGATTGAGTTCAACAGCAGAATATTTGACGGGTTGATATTTTAGCAGGCTGATGACTTCACTCCCACCGGTTATGCCCGCAAGCAGGATGAAAATCGCTGACATCCAGCCTGATATCCTCATTCCCATTTTTGTGATTGTTTTTGTTTCCGGATCTTCTGCCCTTAAGTACTGATATGCAAAGAAGGCACCCAGTATTACAAACCCCACAAATATTGTAGTTGTCAGCACATGTGCAAGTTCACTTAATGTGGAGGCTGTATCAAAAGGTGCGAATGGATTTATACCCGTGATTTTTCCGGTGCTGATATAAACTGATTTGTTGAATCCATTGGGGGTGTTCATCCACGCGTTTACCATTGTGATGAAAACAGCTGATATAATAACACCAGTTGCAACCAGCATGGATATGCCAATATTCGCATATTTCCATTTGAAAACGTCCTGATAATATACATATATCACCATGGCGATTGTTTCAAGGAAGAATGCGGATACCTCAGCATAAAAGAGAGATATGGCTCCGGTGCTTGATACAAGGGTCATAAAACCGGGAAACAGATTTACAAGTTCCACAGCAAGCACAATGCCGCTTGCTGTCCCGACACCAAAGGAAACGATGAACATTCTCTTGAGCTTGAAAAGCATTATTCTATACTCAGGCTTGTTTTTCCTTGTGATTAAAAATTCCAGGAATACCAGCATTATACTCAGGGCTATGCTTGCACTCACAATGATTATGTGTGAAGCAACTGTATAAGCAAAAAGAAATCTGTCAAAGTTAGCTGAGAGAATAACTCTTCACCTCTTTTCTTCTGATAATTGAGCTGAAATTGATGAAACCGGCCCACAGGAATACGATTCCAAGGAGTTCGGAATAGTAAAGCGTTTCCGGGAAATAAGCGATGTACAGCGATCCGGCAGCACTGACAATTACAGTCCCCGCAATTATGCTAATCATCTTTTTATTTGATGTCTTCCTGAAAGATATGAGTGCCGTTGCTATGAGTATAATAGCAGCAGGAAATGATATAATTGATGATGAAACCACCACAGCAATCGGAAGCACACCAGCAACAACTCCGCCGATCAGGATATTTCCAGTTGGAAATAGAATCAGGGAGATGGCAAGAACAGCGTCGAAAACAACTGAGAACGCAGAGTATGCCTTGTTGTAAAGTGCGTTCTTAAGGAGAAACAGGGAGCCAAGTGACAGCAACTGAACAAGAACTGCAACGGTGAACAGATACAGATCGAATAGCCCCTGTCCTTTTATCCCTACTGCAAAGACTATCTCCAGGAGTGCATCTACAAAGAACAACCACAGTCCAAAAGACCAGAACAACTGGCTTTTTCCCCTTGATGAAAGGTAATTTTTTGTCATGAACATGGCAAGAAAGAAACTTGCAATGGTTACAAACACAACAGTGCCGGATAGTATGTCTAACATGATTATCAGTTAGATATGGATACATAATATATCTATGTTGATGAATAATAATACACAAAAGCACATAATTTTACTCTGCTTTGCTGAAAATTGTGGATTTTTGTGTAACATTTCTGATTTGGGGAAATTTTTTCCACTTAATAAATATTTATTTTGTGTAACTGAATATCCTAATGATATGTCCAGAATAAATGTGAGCCTTAAACCGGATCTGGTTAAAGAGATTGATGAACTATGCGGTCGAAATGGCAAGACTGTGAGTTCAAGCATAGCTGAGGCAATTTCATTTTATATTAAAATTGAAAAAACTGGACTTCGCCTGGAGGATCTTGAAAAAGCCGGGCAGTTTATTGAGTTCCTGAAGGAAACCGATTCTGTTCCTGTACCCAGCATACTGCTGGATGCCATAATAAAAATCGCGATGTCCTTTTCGGAGGATGAGACGTTAAAAAAATGGTATGACCGTGGATTTGTTGCTGGCGATATTCTTAAGAAATATGCGGAAGATATAACTGAAATCAGCACCATGCTTAAGGATTACAGGGAAGTAATACCGGCGAGCATGCTGGAAATTGAAGAAGAGGGAACAGACATAATTATAACGCTCTCCGGAGCAGGAAGCAGCCTTGAAGCATCAAGATGCACTTTAGCAGGAATTGATGGCTTCCTGAAGGCTTTTAATTTTAAATCCATCAGCAGTGAGCTTTCAGAAGGATTTGTAAGGATAAGGGCCGGGCCTGTCGGCTGATGTTCGAACCCCCGGCATATGAATTTTAGGAAAACGCTAAATTAAAAATAGGGATATGTGGGCATGGCCTACGATGATCTTCAGGATTTTATAGCAGATAGAAAAAAGAAGGATGATCTTATTGAAATTAAGGATGAAATCAGCCCGGAACTTGAACTTACCTGGATACTGAGCGAGGAAGAGAGGGTTGGCAGGGGAAAGACAATGTTGTTCGAAAATGTAAAGGGATATGACATTCCAGTCGTTGGAAACATATTTTCAACACAGGAAAAGATGAATTCCATACTTGGCGATACTCCTGAAAATATTGGAAATGGCATGAGAAATCTCATCAGGCCACCTAAGGAGAGTGACTCCCTTATAGGGAGAGGGCTTGAGATGATGAAAGAACTGGGAGGGCTGAGGCCAAAATTGCATGATAAGCTTCCATCTTCCTACAGTGTGCTTGATTCTGTTGATCTTGGCAGATATCCCATATGCACAACCTGGCCGGATGATGCAGGGCCTTTCATAACCCTCCCCGTTGTAATAACAGGAGATCCTGAAACCGGGAGGAAGAATGCCGGAATGTACAGGATGCAGAAGTATGACTCAGAAACCATGGGCATGCACTGGCAAATCCATAAGGACGGGGCCAAACATTTTGATGAGTATAAGGAAAGGGGAAAAATCATGGATGTGTCCGTGACCCTTGGCACGGATCCTCTGACCATATTTTCTGCAGTCGCCCCACTCCCGGATCCCCTTGACGAATTCTCCTTCTGGGGGCTGATCAGCAAAAACAGGGCTGATCTGGTAAAAGGACAGACGGTGAACCTTCACTACCCTATGAACTCTGAGATTGTTCTTGAGGGTTATATTGACACATCAGAAACAAGAGTTGAAGGCCCGTTTGGCGACCATACAGGTTATTATTCCCTGCAGGAGGTCTTTCCAGTATTCCACGTTAAAAAGATAGTTGAGAAGAAGAATCCTGTATATCCAACCACAATAGTTGGAAAACTGTGGCATGAAGATGTAATAATGGGAAAATCCATAGAAAGGCTGTTCCTCCCGCTTGTT
>JAJZKX010000055.1 GCA_021850745.1 Thermoplasmata archaeon | reverse complement strand
CTACATGTGTAAAGCCCAAAAACACGGTATGCCATGTAATCTTCCCCTTTCTTGAAAAGGTATGCGTCCAGATCAGCAAGTAGGGGAGGAAATGAATATGGATCGTGTGAACGTGAAACGTACCCACTGCTGTCCTTCCAGCAGATAAGATACTGCCTCCCGGCCGAAATGGGGATTGTGCCCGTATAAAGGCCATTACCAACATTTCTAACTTCGACTCTGTTCCCGGCATATTCCATCCAGGCTTCAGTTGATCTTGGCAGGTAAAATCTCACCTCGGTGCCATCTTTTACGGGATGGGGACCGAGAATCTTCTCTGGGTGACTGCTGCTGAAACTTATGATCCTTTCAGCATCTTTCCCAAAGTTATTCTCTGCATGCATTCAAATTTAATAGTAGCTTTTTATATTTATACCTTGACAGTCAACAACAGGAGTTGAGGCTCCAACGAGATAGGCAGTGACATGGCGTGGGTTATGTGATGTATGAAAGATTGCATTCACATCTTTCCTGACCCGGCAGTGAACTTTCTTATTCTGTTTATCCTCTTTTCGGTCATCCGGCTGATTCTCCTTGCATACCTCATCTGCTGCTTCTGTGTCATGGGACGGAGGGGTACCATCAGGGATGCTTTCTTCTCTATGGTGGACATAAATGAATCAGCACTTGCAAGATGCTGGATCACGTTCCTGTCTGCTCTGGACTGCAGAAATGACGTCAGGGACAAAATGAAGAATGGGATCGTGGCAATCATCACCACCCCTGCAAATGAGAGAATAAGCAGATAGATGAAATAGGCAGACGGGATCAGAGTGGCAAGGACTGATGAAATCAGCAGAATATCAACGGCGATGACCACGTACGCAGTTCCACCCAGAATCAGCTTTTTGGCAACGCCGTTTTTTCTGGAATAATATGCTTCGAGAAGGACCGCGTCAATCTGGTATGTGTCCAGCTGCTGTATTGCATCCTCCTTCAGCATGACGTGCCATTCCTTTCCGTTGGAGGTTTCTGCATAGGATCGCATGATTTTCTTGTGGGATATGTAAACGTCATGGTGACCTCCATCATCTTCGCCAAGGAGGCTGTGCAACCTATCAGTGTATTCATGGCTCAAGTCATCTGGATTGAGGACAGCGGGCTTTCCAATCCTGTAAAGCAAATATGCTGGAACTGCCAGTATGACCGCGTCTATGGGAATGAAGAGTAACAGCCTGTTCACTGTGCCATGGGCAGAAAGAATGTAAACCGCAGAACCAATGAACGTGAATGAAAGTACAGAAGCCAGAACATAGATACGGGGCCTCATGTGCTGAATTGTTTGACTGCGGCCAAACTTCAGCATGACAAAAGCCACTGCCAGGGAAAAGGGAAGAGCCAGAACAACGCCTTCTCCGGGTGTGATCCTGCCGGATTGAACCAGCTGCGGAATCAGGAAGATGGCCAGATAAACGAGCAAGAACGACAGAAAGGAGAACATAAATCGCTTTGTGGTACTCTTCATGTTATAATATATATGACCTTGGATTATATAACAGAATCGATCCACTGACATACCATTACAGCAAAGATGATCACAGCCAAATTTCCGACACCGTTAAATCTTGTCTGAATATCTGATGATCATGAAGCCTTTCAAACTGGACCAGCTGGACATGGATATCATTGATCTTGTGGAGGAAAACTGTTCGCTGACTTACAATGAGGTTGCTGATAAAACGGGCAAGAATCTCTGGACTGTTCGTGACAGGATGATACTTCTGCGGCAGAGGGGGATCATAAAGTCATGTCGGGCAGAAATTGACTATGGAAAGCTGGGACTTGGATGCAAGGCCATGATAGGCTTCAATGTGCCACCTGAGAGAATAGATGAATTCGTGGCACTTGTCAGGAAGGAGAAGCGTATAAAGAAATTCATGATAACTACAGGTTCCCGAAGATTCCATATCCAGATGGTTGGTGAGGAGTGCGGCGAGGTGAGAAACTACGCCAGAAAAATACTCCCTGACTTTGGAATTTATGATATAGACTTCGAAGTCATACTTGATGAAATACCCTAGAACTCCATCCCATCAATCTGACCTTTTCCCGTTGAGAGAATGAGTGTCCGTGGCAATTTTACAAATTTTGCTTCAGTAATGCCCATCATACAATTTATTGCTAAAATCCGTTAAGTAGGAAACCCTTATTCTTCGCTTATGAGCAATGAAATGGAAGAAATAGAGAGATTTGCAAGATCCACACTTGGAGCTATGCCTGAGGTGATTAAACTTCTGGGCAACCATAACGTGGAAATGGCTAAGGAACAGTTCAGGGAAAACAATACCCTGTATCTTGGGAGGACAAAACTTCCAAAAAAAATTCTCGCACTCACGGCACTTTCAGTGTCTCTGGCCAACGGACAGTCGGATTCTGCAATGATTCACTTCAAACTGGCCCAGAAGTTTGAGGCAAGCATGCTGGAAGTTCTGGATTCAATAAAGGCAGCAAAGATGGCACTCATGTCGTCCACAATGGCACTTATGGGAACCATACAACCCATTGTTGAGAAATACACGGGACCATCTCACAAGAGTGCTGAGATCGAGAGGATACTCAATCACGTTAAGACAGAATCTGGAATGGATTTTCTTCCGGAAAATCTGAGTTCCCTGGCATCAGTGTCATTTAACCTGCTGGAGGAGCATCTCAAGGAAAAGGCAGAATTGATGTCCCCCTTCGAGGTCGAGCAGAAATACCTCTTCCTCATGGCATTTGCAGTGTGTATTTCAATCAGATACGAGGAATGCGCCCGTGTCTATCTGACACAGTTCTTCCTCAATGGCGGGAAGAAAGAGGAGATGGAGGATGCCCTCTTCCTCACCAGATTCATTACAGGAAACCGTGCGCTGACTTCTGCAATGGAGATACTCAAGTGGTAAACCCACATAGTTCATGGATCACATAAAGGAGTGATGATTTTAACATGAGGAAAAGCACGCTTAATCTATTTGGATCTGAGTGGTTTGGCATAGCAATATCGACTCTTGCACTGGCACAGGTTTATATCCTTGCTTTCGGTGAAACGGGTAGCGTTGCCTTCAGGTATGTCGCTGAGAGTTTCTCAATACTGGGAATTTCAATCTTCGTGGTCATATTCGGCATCTGGGTATATCGTGGCTTTGCCATGAAAGATCGGGTATTCTCGCACTGGAACAACCTTACCAGATTGAGTTTCACTGCACTGATTCCAATAATTGGATTCGTTAGCAATTACCAGCTCATATACTTCTTCGGCCTTTCCGGAACCACTGCAGCCCTTTCGGCAGTGGACTTCTACGCAAACTATATCCTTGCACTTGGACTGGGTGTACTATTAGGGTACAGGCTGTACACCAAGGAGATAAATCCGCGGGAAATGAACTACGCCATTGTTATACCGCCCCTTGCAATCGGCACAAGCGTGTTCCTTGCTGGATCCCTCATGAATTTCTATGGGGGAGTGGAAGCACAGACAATGTACTTCCTGGTTCTCATGGGACTTGGAATATTCTTCTTCCTGTTCATATTCATAGGATCACTGGCACTGGCAGGCCATGTCTCCACCAAGGTTCATGAGACGCTGCCTACGACAATGCTGCCCGTGGGAATATCCAGTCTCATAATCATCAACCTCTTTTCACTGGCTGGTTTCGGCAAGATAGACCAGCTGTTCATAGGAGGATCATCTGTGGAATGGCTTTCAGTGTTGCTCTGGGGTTTCGAAGTCTGGAACTTCCTGGTTGTTGTGATTTTGATTTTCACTCATCCTGCCAGAGGGACCCTTGGAGTATGGGCTTACGGATTCCCGCTGGGGCTCTTTGCTACATCAACCATAAAAATTCTCGGATTCACCCATTTCTATGCGCTTCTCTGGGCATACGTAACAATTGCCGTCATTCTCAACATACTCTGGGTTTATGCGTGGCTGAACACTGGAATGTTCCTCAAAAACATGTTCGGCAGGGAAGTTGCTGAGAAACACGCCATTCCTGGGCACAGACCGGAGGAGTAAGAGCTAGAGCAGATACAGAGAAAGAAGCGTGAAGGTCAGGACAGGCAGTGCAATTATAAATCCAACTTTCATGTAATACCCGTAACCAATTTTTATTCCATTTTTACGATCCAGTGTGTGAAGCCACAGAAGTGTTGCAAGAGACCCTATGGGAGTAAATTTTGGCCCTATGTCATTTCCTATGACGTTTGTGTAAATGAGATAATTGGCATTATGAATTGAGGAGATTGATAGTGCACCCAGCATAACGGATGGCATGTTGTTCATGCTTGAGGCCAGGAAGGCAAAAAAATACCCTGAGAATACATATGGAAGTGGGCCTGGCAATGACACAATATGCGACAGTAAAAACACCATAAGTTCAGTGAGGCCATTCAAGCCAAGCCCATAAACTACAAGATACATTCCGAATGAGAATATGACGATCTGCCATGGAGCTTCCCTGATGATCTTAACTGTATCTATATCGCCGCTTGACCTTGCTGAGATCATCACGAAAGCCGCCACAGCAACGGATATGAATGCAATGGGAACGTCATAGATTCCACCAACTGAATAGAGAATTATGAGAACTATTATGACGGGAACACTCATCTTTGCAATGAGTGGAGATCGGATTGCCTCCCGGGGATTTCCAAGAGTTTGGGTTGCATAGTGCGAAATGATTGTTTTCCGGTAGAAGATGTATAGAATGCCAAGGGATGCAGCGATGGATACAAGGTCCGGAAGTATCATCATCCTGGCATAACTCAGGAATGAAATATGGAAATAGGTGGTGCTCACTATATTCACCAGGTTGCTCACCGATAGAGGCAGTGATGCTGAATCCGCAATGAAGCCAGTGGCCATTATGAATGGGAGAATGTATTTCCTCTCCACGTTCATGTTTACAAGCATTTCGTATACTATAGGGGTGAGGATAAGGGCAGTTCCATCATTGGCAAATATTGCGGATATTCCGGACCCAAGAATTATAATAAAGAGGAACAGCAGGTTTCCATGCCCTCCTGCCATGCGTGCAATCTTAAGGGCAGCATACTTGAAGACACCCGCCTCATCCAGTGCAAGTGATATGAGAATTATTGCTATAAATGTGAAAGTTGCGTTCCATACAATGTTCCATACCGCTATGACACTGGAGAAATTTATCATGCCCAGGGCATAGCTGGCAGCCGCCCCAATCAGGGCCGAATATCCAATGCCAATGTTTTTTGGTTTCTTTATGACCAGGAGCAGTGTTATGGCGAAGATCGCAGCGGAAATATAGAAACGGAATGAAAGAATCATTGAAACAACCAGGTTAAGTTTGTAAGTTCAATTCCGTATATTAAAATATACTAATATACATGTCTGTCCATCAGCGCAGATGCCACATTCTGGGTACTGTTGACATTCTCTACATTCTAAGGCATCTGAGGTTCCTGCCTCATTGATATTACCCGCATCACGATATCCAAAGATTTTGTTCCATCTCCCACTGTTCTTTTCAGGTAGGTTATGCGGATTAAATTTCCCATAGCCCGTGGGTATTTTCTCTTTATTGCCCTCCATCTTTATTATCCTTTAGCAATTCATCTATTCATTGAAGATCGGAGCTTCCCTGCTCATTTTATGTAAGCTTTAATTAGTATATTCGCATATACTGATGCGATATTAACATGACAGGAAAAATAGCAATAGTCATAAACTCAGGACTGGATCAGCGCGCAAAGGTAATATCCGGACTCCACGTTGCAAAGAGGATTCATGATGCAAGAAAGGAGAACGGCATAGACAGAGTCGAAGTTTTCCTCTTCACCGGGGGTGTCAGGTCGCTGGAAAAGGGACAGGACAATGGTGAGGTGCTGGATGCAATCAAGGAACTCAGGGAATCTGGTATAACACTTGAGGCCTGCTCAAACCAGGTCAAGAACTGGAACATGGAAGACATTTTCTCCAGCAACGGAATAGATCTTGAGTTCGCCAGGGATGCATTTTCACGGTATGCTGTTGAAGGATACACGGTAATATCCTTCTGACGGCATCAGGAGCAATGATGACAGAAAAGAATATTCCGGTGTTCACCGTTCTTGACACTGAATCCAGCCATGGAAGGTATTCTCAATCCACCAAGGAAATAACATTTGATGATCTGGTTAAGTTCCACGGGCATGCCTGCGATGGCCTGTATCGTGGTACATATGCACTTTCAGTCGCATTCAAAATCCTCTTTCCCAATGGCGTCATCGATCGCACTGATCTCAGGGCAATATCCCGCAACAGCCCATGCCTTGGAGATGCTGCCTCATACCTCACCGGTGCAAGGGTAAGATTCGGGACTCAGGATGTCCTGAGCGATCCTGGTGTCTGGTATATACTTCAGAAAATATCCACTGGAGAAAGCATTGAAGTCACGGAAGACAATGGGTTCTTCCCTGCTGAGATAGCCAATGCAGAAGCATCACTTATTTCTGCCTCCAGAGAAGAACTGCCGGAAAAACTGGATCGCCTGAAGTCACTGCAGGACAACTGGGTGAAAAACACGCTATTGAAAACGAGACCCGGGGACCATTATCATGCCAGGAAAATTGAATATAAATGGAGGGAAGTGCCTTATTCCAGCAAGGGAATAAGGACTGATATTATATTTAAGGACGTGATTCGGTAGCATGATGCATCCTCAGTATAGGTCTGACCTGTTAAGGATGGCGGATATACTCAAGGTACTGGGTGATCCAAACAGGCTGCACATCCTGTCACTCATAAGCCATCAGGAACTCTGCGTCTGCGAAATAACTTCCATACTCAATATATCGCAGTCAAATGCATCCCAGCACCTTGCCAGGCTGAGATCCGTTGACCTCGTAAAGGAGAGAAGAAATGCCCAGTGGATATATTATTCATTGAATCAGGATGCTTTTCCCATGATCAAGGAAATTCTGGAATCACTCCCGGATATCTCCAGTGAGTTGAAAAAGATTGAAGATCTGCCAAACCACCAGAAATGCAAAATATGATTGTAAAAAGAAAGGCAGATTATTTCTTGCCCACTTTCCCGAGGCCTTTCAAGATATTTATTGTAACTGCAAGTCCTGCCTCCACTTCAGGATCCTTCAGCTCGCCAAGCAGGCTGAACGTCCCGTGAATCCTGGGTTCCTTTGAAAGGCGTCCAGATGAAATGCCGTCAAGAAGCGCAATTACTCCGTCAACAACCTGCGGATCAGATATCCTGGATAATATCTCAAGGAGGGAATTCAGGATAGAAGCAACTCCGTTCAGCATGTCATCCGTCAGGACGCCACGCAGATTGGCCACAAGATAGACAAGCCCCTGAAGGGATTCGGCCATCCCGGTTTCCTCAAGTGTTCTCACCCATTCCACTGATCTTGAAATTGTTCCAATGTTGTCCACCAGTGATTCAACGGCCTTTCTTGTTTCCGGATCGGCCAGCTTCCTGTTCAGTATCTCTGTTATATCGTTGCTCATTGTACCACCCCGTTCAGGACAGGTTTTGCAGTCATGTTCCAGTACACGTTGTTGTAAATTAGCTTCAGCCAGTAGAATGAATAACTCTCCGGCATGAAGACTGGCTTCTGGGTATAACTGGATGTTATCATTGATGCTTTGCCCATGCCCGTGAGCATAAGAGCACCACCACTGCCATCATAGGTTGCCACCGGCTCCTCGCCAAGAATCGATTGCATGATTCTGTCGGATACAACTATGGCCTGGGCGTCAGCAACTGAACCTGCCTTGGATACCTGCAGGTTCGTGGCATCACCGATTGCATAGGCATTCCCGTAGCCCTTAACATTGAGCGTATATCCGTCAACCTGAACCCAGCCCATCTGATCTGCCACTCCTGTGGATTCCAGAAGCTTATTTCCCCTGTGAGGCGGGACAATCAGCGCCAGATCATATGCGATCCTCTCATCCTTCTGCGATACAAGTTCCTTTGCCGCTACATCCACGGCCTTTATCTGGAATCCCAGACTGCTCTTTATTCCCTTTTCGCTGAACATTTTCCGAGCTATATCTGAAATGCCCTGATCTGGAAAAGCCATTGGCATGGGATATACGTATTGGATTTCGACCCTGTCCCTTATTCCTCTACTGGTGAAGTAATCATTCAGCATAAAGACGACCTCCAGCGGCGCAGGGGTACACTTGTAGGGCATGGATGATACTCCCACAACAATGCGGCCTGACTTGAAATTGTTGAGCTTCTTCTTGAGTTCAACAGCGGCTTCAAGGCTGTAAAAGTTGTTGGTTCCCTGCTTCAGTCCCGGAATGGAATCATAATCATACCTTGCTCCAGTTGCAATGACCAGGAAATCATAATTAATGCTCTGCCTGTCAGTCCTGACGACACTGTTCTTCAGATCAAGGGCAGTGGCAAACTCGGGCACAAGCGTTATTCCGTCCGCTAACATCCTGGACACCGGCCTGTACGTGGAGGAAGCTGCCATCATGTCAAAGGGGATTTCAAGAAATCCTGGCTGATAGTAATGTCTCTGGCTTCCTTCCACAAGGACGATCTTAACGTCGCCGGCTTTAACCTGCTCTCTCAACTTATAGGCAAGATGGTTTGCTGTGCTTACTCCACCACTGCCTCCGCCAATAATTGCTATGGTCTTCATCAACGTTCAATGGGGTCATAAGATAATAACTGATTTATGAAATATTTAGAGGAAGAATCCATGATGCCACAAAATTTGTGTAAAAATCCAAAACTCTGATGTTTTTACCATGGGTATAACAGAGTCTTATCCGCCATGCTTGAAAGCCGGATAAAGCCGGC
>JAJZKX010000054.1 GCA_021850745.1 Thermoplasmata archaeon | reverse complement strand
ACGGTGTGCTGTCTTAAATCTTTTTGGTAGGTGGGAATGCTTTCTGGCTGGTATCTGAAATATCTGGCATACTCTGACCACAAATGCGGCAGAGGTTCCATTTATGTTTCATTTCAGTTCATCATCTCTCGCGACCCGACAGAATTCAGCGTGTATTCCCTTCCCTGGCCCTCGTATGTCCGTGACAGGAATATGGCCTCCTCTGGAGGCATGGGTGCAAAATCTGTATACATCCCTGCCTGCATGTAATCAGATATGCCTTCACATATGATCTGCCTGAATAACGGATTGCGATTTACATTGAAAAACAACAGATGTATATGCCCGTATCCGGTTATTGTTTAATGATTCCAGGACAGGAATGGATCATCACTAACCGGAACGGCAGCTATGCATCTTCGACCAGGAGCCTTGCCAACACTAGATCATATCACGGCCTCCTTGTGAGGAATGTGAATGAGCAATTCCTGCGAATGGTGCTGGTCAATAAGATCTTCGAGGTTGTGGCCACTGATTCTGGAGAGGTTTCACTTGATGCCAATTACTACGGCGATGTTGTGTATCCTGATGGATACCGCTTCCTCCGCAAATTCTCTGATTTTCCTGTTCCAGCATTCAGATACTCCGTCAACGGCGTTGACGTCTGGAAAGAGATTGCCATTCATCCACTTGAAGACCAGATAAGCATCAGGTACACGTTTCCAGGCACACCCCCATCAAGAATCAGGATAATACCGCTCATCTCCTTCAGGAGCTACCATGAAACAATCAGTGAGGGATCAAGAACCTATAGGACAACAAAGCAGGGCCGCACAGTGAGTGTTGAAAGCGGAAACCTGTCAGTTTCATTTGATTCCACAGGGAAGTTCCTTGAGACGGGCAGGTGGTACAGGAACTTCATTTATCCGGTTGAAAGGGAGAGGGGCACCATATTCCGGGAAGATCTCTATGAGCCTGGTGAATTTCATTTCACTAACCCGGGCAAGTCGCTTGAATTCAGGATATATTCGGGGAACTCTGTAGATTTGCCATTTCACGAGGTAAGGAAGGCCATGGAGAGCCATATCAGGAAAAACGGGGTCTACCTTGCAGGTCTCGGTCAGGTCCCCCTGAGATCTGCCATGCTTCTGACCAGGAACAATATAATTGCCGGTTATCACTGGTTCGGGCCGTGGGCAAGGGACGCGTTTATCTCAATGCCAGGACTGCTGCTTGTAACCGGGAGGTATAGAGAAGCCATTGACCTCCTGAAGGCGTACCGCAATGTATCCAGAAACGGCGCGGTTCCCAAGAGGCTTGAAACCCCGGATGATTTCAGGACTGCAGATTCAGGACTGCTCTACATTTATGCGGCCTGGAAATACCTGCAGTATTCTGGCGATCTCAGGACAGCAAGAGATCTGTTTCCATTTCTGGCAGATGTTGCAATGAACTACATCAGGGGCAACGACCTGTATTCCATGGATGGACCTTTTATAAGGCTGGTTGGAGCCCCGCTCACCTGGATGGACGCTGAACGGGATGGTATTGTTTTCACCCCGAGGAAAGGGGATCCTGTTGAGGTGAATGCCCTGTGGTACAATGCCCTGAAGTCTCTTGAGGATATCTCGTCGAGAATCAAAGTGGGCCTTCCGGCTGAACTCCAGGGAATATCTGAGCAAGTCATGGAGAAATTCCCTGCAGCATTTGTGAGGAACAATACTGTTCTGGATGTGGCGCGTCCGGATGACCCGAGCCTGCGTCCTAACTTTATAATGGCATTCAGTCTTCCCTTTCCTGTGCTGCAGGGTTTTGGGAGGTTCAAGAATGCCGTTGATGAACGGCTGCTCACCGGATATGGCATCAGGACCCTTGATCCTGCCGATCCCGGCTATAGGGCGCGTTATACTGGAGATTTCCCCAGCCGTGATGCAGCGTACCACAACGGGACAGTATGGCCCTGGCTCATTGGACCATACATCACCGCTTCCCGCAGATCGGGATATGCGCCTGACACACTTCTGGGCAATTTCCGTCCCCTGCTTTCACTGCCGTATATTCCCGAGATTTTTGATGGTGATCCAGATGGGACTCCAAGGGGCTGTATGATGCAGGCATGGAGCTACGGTGAGATCATGCGCACGTATCATGAGGATGTAATCAATCCAGGGGGGATGTTTGAATGAAGGTTGCTGTCATAGGATGGGAATTGCCGCCGGCTTTCTCCGGAGGCCTGGGGGTTCATACCATAAACCTCTTCGGGCGCCTTTCAAGAATCATGAATATAGATATTTACGTTCCTGCCATGAAGAGGCTTGGAAGGGACTATCCGTTCAATGTGGTTCCAGTGAGGCTGCAGAGAGGGGTCGTTGGGAATCCTTACGAGATAGAAGGTTTTCCTTATTTCAGGGATGCTGTTGATGACTATAACCTGAGGGTCTTTGAACGGTTTGACCCACACGGAGTTTCACTTGTACACTGCCATGACTGGATAACATTCCGTGCCGGGGAGATGATCAGGGAAAGATACGGCATTCCGCTTGTTGTGACATTTCACAGCACGGAGCGTGACAGGTCAGGCAATTTCAACCCTCAGGCGGATATCATGAGCCTTGAAAGGGAAGGTGCCAGAGCTGCCGACAGGATCATAGCGGTTTCCGGATTCACAAGGGATGAGATAATAAGGGATTATGGAGCGGATCCCCGTAAGATCACTGTTGTCCACAATGGCGTTGACAATGAACACTATACCATGCGCCCAAGAACATATGAACCCACAAAAAGAGTTCTTTATCTGGGCAGGGTGACAACGCAGAAGGGCCCCAGATTCTTCATGGAAGCGGCGGCAATCGTATCTGAGCGGATGCCGGATGCCAGGTTTGTTGTGGCTGGAACCGGAGATCAGTACGGTGAGGTGAGAAGGCTTGCTTCGGAGCTTGGTATATCTGGAAGGACAGATTTCACTGGATTTGTCGGTTTCAGGAAGTCTGTGGATATATACAGGTCCAGTGACGTCTTCGTTCTTCCTGCTGTTTCCGAGCCCTTCGGAATGACCGTGATTGAATCCATGATCCTTGGGACACCGGCAATAATCAGCAAAACAACAGGCGTTGGAGAGGCTCTCCGCAATGTCCTGCGGGTTGACTACTGGGACACGGATCTCATTGCTGATTACGTGGAATCAATGCTTATGTTCAGGTCAATGAGAAGGATAATGGGCACCATGGGGCAGCAGGAAGCAGCAAGATTCACTTGGGAAAAAGCTGCCCTTGACACCATGGGGGTGTATCTCTCCATATGAAAAGCCTTGTGTTTTATTTCCAGGTGCATCAGCCCAGGAGAATAAGGCCATACCGCAGGTCTGAAATAGGTAAGAAGCACGATTATTTCTGGGATGAGAGAAACATGGAGATCATGCAGAGGGTTGCCCGGAAGTGCTATATTCCAGCCACACGCACCCTGCTTCAGGAAGGCATCCCCGCCTCTTTTTCACTGTCTGGAGTCTTTCTGGAACAGGCAGCCGAATATATGCCTGAAGTGATTGATGTCTTCAGGGATTATTTCAGATCCGGACTGGGAGAAATCATGTCTGAAACATATTATCACAGCCTTGCCTCAATATGGAATCCGCAGGAGTTCAGGGATCAGGTAGAGGAGCACCGCCGGCTTGTCCAGAGACTCTTTGGAGTAAACCCTGTATCATTCAGGAACACCGAATTGATCTATTCAGATGGCATATCCCATGAAGTGAGAAACATGGGGTTCAGGAACATAGTAACCGAAGGTACGGATGAGATAATAGCCGCACATTCGCCAAACTTTGCCTATCGGTCAGTGTCTGGGCTGAAATTGCTTCTCAGGAACTACAGGATGAGCGATGACATTGCCTTCAGGTTTTCAAACCCAAACTGGAACGATTTCCCGCTGTTTGCAGACAAATATGCCGGGTGGGTTGCAGCTTCACCCGGGGATGTTACCAACGTTTTCATGGATTATGAGACCTTTGGGGAGCACCAGTGGAAAGAAACCGGTATCTTCCAGTTTTTGAGAAGCCTCCCCGGCGAACTCTCCAGCAGAGGCGTGGAAATAACCACAGTGGAAAAAGCAGCCTCAGAGAACAGTGATCACGGAACTGTAAGCGTGGAGAATCCAATATCATGGGCTGATACGGATAGAAATCTCAATGCCTGGCTTGGAAATGCAATGCAGAATGATGCATTCAATGCCATGAAAACCATAGTCAATGATACAGACAGGAAAACGTGGAGACTTCTTCAGACCTCAGATCATATATATTACATGTCAGTCAGGAACTTCGCCGATCAGGATGTGCACTCATATTTCAATCCTTATCTGTCCCCGTACCTTGCTTTCATCTATTATATGGCAATACTTGACGATTTGAAGAATGGCCGGGCATAACGCTGCTTATTTCTGCACACCACTTTCCATTTTCTTTGGCCTTCCTCTCCCGCCATGGTGGCTTCCCATGTTTTCATGCATGGTACTCCGGCGCATTCCTGGCCCTTCCTGAAGGCCCAGTTTTCGCAATGCCATTCTGGCATTTGTAACACCGTTGAGAGACTGGGCAGCAGCAGTTTCCCCTATGTAGTTGAGCCACATTGTTATGTGCCCCTGGCGGAGATGGTATTCCAGGCTTGCCGGATCTACGTTGGAGAGGCGTTTCATCTCGCTTTTTAACTCTTCGAGGTTGGCAGCACTTCCAATGGTGCGATCATAGCTCTTAAAATAGAATTTTTCCATAATATACGTACTCCATTATGGGATAAATAATTTGGCAAATTCATGAAAGTTTGAATTTTCAGTTTCTGCATAGCCAGTCAATTACTCCGGTTGCATGTCAGATGTACTTGAAGTACTGCAAATGGCTCGTGAACGCCCTGTGATCAAAAACTGCCATTAATGAAAAATTGATGTGCAGATATTGCCTGAAGAATATGCTTGAATCAAGGCTTCTAGGATTCATTGGATGCTTTTAGCTAATTTGCATAAAACTGAAATGAAAAAATATGGGGATTATGATTTGAAACAAGCTAAAAAAAACTTTCAGGGATAATTCCTCTCACGGCCATGACTCAGGTTGTTTTCAGTGGGAACGGAGATTCTCCATCATCCTGTTGAATTCCTCCTGGCTTATTTCTCCTCTTGCATATCTCTCCTTCAGTATGTCCTCAGCCCGGCTCCTTTCATTCCATGAATAACCCATGTGGCCTCCCATGGCACCAAAAACGTAACGGAGGAACAGTATTACAACCAGGATTGAAATCACGGCCATTATGGGCATTATTATGTACATACCATAGAATGGAAAGCCTCCCATCATATAGTATGGCCCGTATCCATTTGTGTAACCATACCTGCCGTATATTGCAAATGACACAATGCTTGTCACTGCAATCGCCCCTATGAGTGCAACTATTATCCAGATTATTTTTTCTCCGAACGACCTCATAATATTGATTATGCTGAAAGGGCTCTTAAGGTACGCGTGAAATGCATTTCAGCGAAATGGATTTCAATGCTGCACAAAGTTGCAATATGATGCTATTTTACTGCCTCCGGCTCCCAGTGAGTGATATTACATTTGTCATTCCATGCCTCTTTTTCTCCACAATCCCCTTGTTTTCCAGTGAAGATATTATCCTTGAAACCGTGGGTGGTGACATTCCGGTTACTTCCACCAGCGAGTTCTGAAGTGCACTGCCACCGTTTCTCCTGATGGCATCAACCAGAATCTGCTCCCGCTCCCCCAGCTGCAGGGCTTCATTCGGTTCACCCCGATCCTGACTGCGGTCCTGACCCTGGTAAGGAGGCCTGTTTGCAACAACACTGCTGAACATATACAGAAGTCTTCTGGAAGAAAAGTACATTATCACAATGTCAGAACCAATAACAGCTGCATAGGCAACAATACCAAACAGAGATATCCTGTAGCCAAGTGCTTCAGTGGTCAGGAAAACTGATGTTGCAACAGTTGCGGACACCACAGAATATATGGCTGAAACGGCAATTACAAGGATAAAGCGGCTTTCCCCAGACAATACACTCACCTTACCGGCAGTCTTCCTGTTGTTTCCCTGTTTCCTGAAGCAGAATTCATTGACCTTCCTGAAAGAAGATCTGCATAAGTTGACAGGAGTACATCGCAGTGCTTTTCCATGCTGAAATTATCAAGGACAAACTTTCTGGCTGCTTCACCTACAGTCCTGAGGGACTGCCTGTCTGCTGAATACATCTCAACAGCCCGTGCAATCTCGTCGGGCTTTGAGAAATCCATCTCAATAAGTCCTGAAACCTCCATGTCATCATAATGTGCAAGTGGAAAGCCCCGTGGGACTATGCTGGGTACTCCAGATGACATTGCTTCCACAACCGAGATCCCGAACGTATCGGTTTCGGATGGGTACATGAACAGACCGGCGTTGTGAAGCAGGTCTATTTTCCGGGGCTCATCCACATAGCCTGTCAGGGTGATCATGTCCTGGAGCCCCCTTTCTGCTATGGCCTTTTCCAGATTTTTTTCCTCAGGCCCCGTGCCGGAAATGAGAAACCTGATGCCTGACTTCCTGCCGATGGCGGCTGCAACGTCAAGAATCCTGAACACGCCCTTGTCCCTGGTGATTCTACCCATATACTGGACCCAGAATGTCTCAGAATCACGGGTTTCCGGCGCAAACTTGTCGGTATCAACGAACAGAGGAAGTTCTCTGGTGTGGAGAACCCCATCATCTCTCAGCTGTTGCATGCTCTTCCTGCTTGGCGCAAACACTTCATCGCACCGACGGTATAGAAATAGGCTGTATTTCCACGTGGTTTTGAAGAGCCTCTCCCTGAATGGCAGGTTCACTGATTCCTGCATCTTGACAAAGTCAGTGTGGTAAGTTGCAACTACTGGTGCGCCCGTATATCTGGATACCCTGTACCCAAGGCTTCCCATGAATGGATCATGTATATGAATTATGTCGAGCTTCAACCTGATTGCCTTCCTGTAAAGGCCAAATGGCAGGGGATTCACTGGCATGCTGTACTGTGAATATGCCGGGAATGGAACCGAGCGGAGAACATGCACATTTCTTTCCTTTCTGTCGCCATTGAATGAGAACACATGGACTTCGTGGCCCCTCTTCTGAAGCTCCGCCTTTACATCCCTCAGATAGTGGGATACACCGTCTGGAGTTGGATAATATGTTGCAGTAAAGAATCCTATCCTCATCAGGCTGAAACCCCTTATGAATTCCCAGGTTGGTTAAATTGTTTTCCAGAAAAATTCCAGATGCCGCGGTTGCCTTTCTGTACAGGCGTGTGAGCAGCAGTTTTTATGATATAATGACATGGAATATTTACAGAATATGCTGCAATGCTGTTTGCTGTTTTCACGGTTGTACCTTGTACCCTGCAGATATTTCATTGTTCAGTCAAATAGCTCGTACTTCAGCGCTACCTCCCTCCATTCTTCCGGGGGTATGTTGAAAGTGCTGCATATCTCCGGAACATCCTTTCCGTGCTTCATCAGTTTCCGAATCTGCTTGACTTCCTTTCTGGTCAGTTCCTTCATGAAACATCACCAATGTTCATAATCTATGCTTATCTTGAATAAGAATTTTCCATGCCAGTACCGGTGATTAATGTTTAGCCGCCTAAATATTGACAGTGTATCCAGAAGTTATAATTATTAAATCGAGAATATCATGTGATATTTATGACAGGCAACAAAGTTCAGGAAGAGCAGCTTCAGATCAGGGGATGGCAGCGTTATTGAGGCCTTTCTCAGCATGCCATCTGAGGATTATGTCGGAGGCGGAATCCTGGTTATCCAGGAAATATGGGGAGTTACGGACTTCATAAGGACAGTTTGTCGAAAACTCAGTGAGAAAGGGTACATGGCCATTGCTCCCCACCTGTATTCAAGGGCGGACGAGAAGGCACTGTTCACAGAGGAGAACATAATGGATGCCATGAGGCCTTTCTGGACACTTCCACCAGAGAAGAGGGGGGATCAGAAGGCAGTCTCCGAGATACTTGAAAAGCTCCCTGAGCACACCAGAAAAATAGTAACAAAGGTGATGTTTGAGAGGGAGAAAACGGAGAAGAGGATGCTATCTGACCTGGAGGACGCACAGAACCATTTCCTGAAGAACTACAAGCCGGAAAAGACCGGTGTCGTGGGCTTCTGCCTTGGAGGAGGGCTTGCATTTCAGCTTTCCACGCAGATGAAATTTGATGCTTCCCTTATATTTTACGGGGCAAATCCGAGGAATATTGACGATCTCTCGAAGATCAGGGGTTCTGTGCTGGGCATATATGCGGGTGAGGACAGTTCAATCAATAGCGGCCTTCCCGCGCTGGTGGAGAATGTGGTTAAGCACAAGCTGGATTTCGAGATGAAGATTTATCCGGGAACATACCACGCATTCTTCAACCACACTGGAATGAGCTACAACAAACCTGCTGCCGACGACGCCTGGGAAAGGATGCTGACATTCTTTGGGAGTCACCTGGGTGAGTGAAGTGACAGAGAAAGATAATGAGATGCTTGTTGACGGCTGTTTTCTAACATGGGTTCAGGTAACAGAGCATTACAGCAGAGAAGGCCGCATAACGGAAGGGACAAAAAATTTCAGATCGCAGCAGGATTCCCTGGACAGACAATAATTTCATGCGAAATGCGGAAACAGCCGCGAAACCTTTATTATGCGTCACCTGACTGGAATTTCCACTGGATTCATGTTTTCCGTGATCATAACTATATATTGACCACAGGATAACACATTGTAAATGTCTAATGAAAGATTGATGTATGGGAGCATAGCAACAGGAATCATATCTGGAGTCCTGCTTCTCATACTGATTGGCTGGATCCCTCTATACGGCTGGATTATTGCAGGTTTTGCCGCCGGCCTGGCATCCCGGGGGTCAGCCAGAGGATTCATGTCTGCCCTTATTTCTGGTGTGGTTGTGTCCATAGGCATAATTCTCA
>JAJZKX010000053.1 GCA_021850745.1 Thermoplasmata archaeon | reverse complement strand
GGGTCATGAAAAAACTCACGGAGAAGGGTGAATATGTCCTCATGGATTCAACTGCAATATTCTCCAGATCAGAGAACGCATCATTCCTTGAACTGGGGGGCAAAATTCTAATAGATTGTACCTCCATCAGATCATGAGTAAGATGCCAATGAGGGCCAGAGATGTGATGTGTAATCTGAAAAATAGTCTTAACATATTACGTAAAAAAGCTTAGTTTAAGGCTTTCTCCCATTTATGATCTTTCTCAACTTTTCAGGGTCACTTTTTAACTTTTTTCTTCGGTGCGCCCCAGCGTGGCTTATGTTTCATGAAATGTCCAACTAATATTGAACATCATCTTTCAGTTCGTGAATTTAGGAAATACAAAACAAGCATATCCGGAAGAGGACAGTAAAATATAATTGCCTTAACACATAATGTGTCCTTCATGGCATGGTATAAGGTAGCCAAGGAAGGGGCCATGAAGGACGGGGATCTTTTCAAGGCGAACATAGAAGGAAGAGAGGTACTGCTTATAAGAGATGGAGCAAACTATTACGCAACATCGTGTTACTGCACGCACGAGGATTATGATCTCTCGGAAGGCTTCATGGATGATCATACTCTCATTTGCCCCAACCACTTTGCTGTTTTCAACCCAAAGGACGGCTCCGTGATTAGCCCACCGGAGGGATCAGGAGATATCGGCCCACTTCATTCCTACAAGACCAGGGTGGAAAACGGCCAGATAATGGTGGAGCTCTGACTGAAGCTGTTGTGCCTGGTCACGTATCTCAGGGCTGGAAGGCAGGATCCCCTGATCTTCACTCCCTCAATTCATGAAAATTCTGAAGGCAAATTTCTTCATATGTGCAAATGTTAAAATTTTATGTTCAATAACTTACAAGCCTCAAATGTCCATAACTTCTGAAAATATAACTGCAGAACCTCTGAAGAGGTTGCATTTTCTCTGTGAAAACTTTCTTGCAGAAGGTGATCTCAATAAGATCAAGGAAGAAACTGCTAATGCCGTCCAGCTTGCTGACGATATTCCGGAACCGTTGAAGTCAGTCATTCTTGACCATATGCACAGGATTCTTGGGTCCAGGGGGATCGAACGGGCACATTATTACGTAAGGTCCGTCATAAGAGACATTGGAAGTTCCGGAAGTGCCAGTTCACTGGAATTCAACATAAACCTGTGGAAGGCCTACGACGAAATAAGGACGGATAGCCTCTGGATTCTTGGGAAGCGTGACCGGGAGGCAGGCCACAAGGGATGGTACTGGGGAAATTTTGTCCCGCAGATTCCACACCAGCTGATGATGAGGTATACCAGGACATCTGACTGGATCCTTGATCCGTTCTGCGGATCAGGAACAACATTGATCGAGGCAATGAGGATGGGAAGAAATTCAGTTGGCATAGAGATAAACCCCGAGGTCTTTTCAAGGACAAGGGAAGTGGTGCAATCGCTTCAGCAGACCGGAACAAGGGCGGAGATAATTCTGGGAGATTCCTATACTGTTGATCTGGTGCCAGTAATGGAAAGGAATGGGCTATCCAGCTTCGACATGGTGCTGCTGCATCCTCCGTATTGGGACATAATCAGGTTTTCAGATGATCAGGGAGATCTCAGTACCTCACCGGACATAGAAAGCTTCATATCCCGGTTCACGCAGATAGCAAAAAAGTCCATTGAGGTACTGAAAAGTGGAGGCTATATGGGCCTGGTCATTGGCGATGCGTACCGTGACGGAGAGATAGTACCGCTTGGATTCAGGTGCATGGATGCCGTAGCCTCCCTGAATATGAAGATTAGGGGAATAATTGTGAAGGACATCCAGAACACCCGGGGCAAGCGAAGCAGCGAAAACCTCTGGAGATACAGGGCGCTCAAGTCAGGATTCTATGTCTTCAAGCATGAATATGTGTTTGTGTTCCAGAAACCATGATCATTCTCTCCACGGATTCTTCCCTATATAACTCAGGAATCCCTCTATGAACTCATTCACATCACAGACAATGCCGTAATCCGAATATTTGAATATCTCTGCAGCAGGGTCACTGTTCACAGCGAGAACTTTCCCTGCGTACCTTATGCCCACCACGTGATTTGCCTGGCCCGATATGCCAAGAGCAATATAGAAGGCGGGCGAGATGGACACCCCTGTGAGCCCAACCTGCTGCTGCCTGGGAAGAAAATTCATGTCAACCATTGGTCTTGTCGCACCCACCGATGCATTCAGCGCATCTGCAAGTTTCAGCACATCCCTGACCGTATCACGCTTCTTTATGCCTCTCCCTATGGCGATCACGGCATCACTTGAATTGAGGGGCCTGTATTCTGAAGGTACTGGTATGGTCTCAATGAGTTCCTGCCCTGATTCATTACCTGGCGGGAATTCATGGATTCTTGGTTTTTCGGAAGATCTGGCACTCCTGAACATCCCCGGTCTGACGGTGGCCATTGCGGGGGTTTTCCTGGAGTATATGCTTGCAATTATGCTGCCTCCAAAGGCAGGCTTGTACTGAATGAGTCTTCCGTCTTCCACCTGCAGATCAACGCAGTCTGCGGTGAGGCCCAGGCCAAGTTTTGCCGCTACCACAGAAGCTACATCCCTTCCATCGGAATTGGATGGAAACACAATGTATGCAGGTTCATGCTGTCTTATGAAATCTATGACTGAGCCTGCCAGGGACATATAGTCCCGTGAATCCACATAGTAGAGGTCATGGCAGGGAATCCCCCTCAATTTATCTGCAGGAATGTTTCCAATCACAGCCACATTCATGGGATGCTGAAGGGCCATCTGGGAGATTCTTGACGCAATTTCCATTGCCGTCTGCGCATCGCCAACCGCAACCCCCAGCACAAGAGGATTCCCGTTCACATATGGAGGCATATGGAATTCTGTGCTACCCCTCGAAGACTTGGATCTTGCCGATTTCATCAGTTCAATGATCCTGCCATATACTTTATCGTCAAATTCAAGCATTGAAACCTTTCTGGAGCTCTCCATGGACTTTGTGCCAGTAACCACAGTTGGGCTGAATTCCTTTCCATCTATGTCAAGGCCGAGCCATGCAGAATCAACCCTGACTACGCGATCCCTCATGTCGGGAACGTCAGGCTTCACCGCCCTTGCCCTGTTTATCTTTTCACTCACGGAAAGCACTGCTGGAATCCTGACGCGGTACCTCTCAATCCCATTTTCACGGTCCTGATCAACAACAATGGTATTCTCCGATGTATTAATATCAATTTTTGAAACCGATGACCTGAAGCTGTATCCCAGCATTGTTGCGACCTCAGGCGGCACCTGCGACGTTTCGCCATCAAGTGAATACCTGCCTGCGAGTATTATGTCTTGTTTTATCCTTTCTGCAAATTCAGCAAGTATCCTTGATGTTGCCAGAGTATCTGAACCTCCGAACTTCCTGTCTGTTATGAGATAAGCTTCATCTGCTCCCATCCTCAGGGATTCGTTCAGTATGTCGGCAGCCTGCGGAGGCCCCATGCTTGCAACCACGGTGTGAAAGCCAAATTTCTCCTTCATCCTGATGGCCTCCTCAACAGCCTTCCTGTCAAATGAGTTCATTGAGAGTGGAACGTTTTCCCTGACAATCCTGTTTGTAGCTGGATCGAACCTGATGCTGTTCACATCTGGGATCTGCTTTGCAAAAACCAGAACCTTCATGGCGCAAAATTCGCTTACACTATAAATATGATTTGTGTTCTGGCCCTGTAATCCTTTCCTCTTATGTTATGGTGGTAACCGCTTCACGGAGATGTCCCCATAATCATATCCGGGGTCTCATTCAGGATCCAGCTATTAATTTCTGATGATTTTTGACCTTTAATTTTCCATGGGCTCGCAAGCATATTTCCTGGATGCTCCCTGCATATGCTGATCTTTGGTGGCTTTTCATTTTCCATCATCTGCAAGCCAGTATCAGTGGTGTCCATGATGCAGTAATTTGAGAAAGAAGCTTATTTCAGGACTGCCCTGCAGGGGGCGCCATCCGTGTCTATCCTGATGGGCAGGCACATTAGTTCGTATCTGCCTGGCTTCACGTCCTTCAGCATCAGTCCCTCTATTATGGCGATTCCTTTCTCCAGCAGTATTTTGTGAACCTTCAGTCCCTTTGTTCCAAACTGCTCAATGGACAGGTAATCAATACCCACTGTTTCCACTCCAAGATCAACAAGCCTTTTTCCTGCACTCTCTGAAATGTAGCAGAAATTCTCATTGAAGCTGTCATAAAGGCCTGAATTCTTTGTCTTGAACAGCACTCTCTTCTCCACTGTGCCTGGAATATCCTCAGCATTTATGGCGCTCCCCTTCACTTCCACAACCGTTGCAGGCCCGTTGAGATGTTCCAGGGGTATGGATGACATGGTTCCTCCATTTGGCAGTGCGTGGAACGGCGCATCTATATGGGTGCCGGAATGGGTTTCCATGATAACCCGGGTGATGTGCACTCCATTCTTTTCATGGGTCATGTAGTCGTAATGCTCGTACCTTGCATCTCCGGGATACGTGATCAGGTTCCAGTCCAGTGGCAACGATATATCGATCATGAATCACTATTGGCGCTTTTTATAAGACCTTACCGCCCTCTTCGTCCTGTGACCGCAAACAGGGCATATCTCCACGTTCTGCTGGAACGTCTTTCCACATCCCGTGCAGCGGTACTGCCACTTAATATCCCTGTCAATGGGCTTCAGATCGGCTCCCATGAACTCTATGCCAAGCCTGCTGGCCACATTCTGCATGGCAAAGTCATCTGTAACAAGGATGCCATTAAGTTCAAGGCACAGGGCAATCACGTCCAGGTCAGTGCTGCTGAGTTCATGCAGATCACCGGTTGCTCTGGCGGCTTCCTTCGCGGCATACAGACTTTCCTTTCCGGGTGCCAGTATGTCCATCATGTCGCTGCTGAAACCGGTGTATCTGGCAATCTTTCCCAGCCTTATTTCGTCCAGCACAGATGGAGTTGTGACTATGTTCCCATTCATAAGGCTCACCCTGCGTGAAAGAATGGCAGATGTGTCAAGAATCAGTTTCTTATCATGGATTTTGTCGTCATTCATTGCGGCCTTTTGATCCCTTATCCCTGTGGGGAATATGAACAGCACGGAATGTCCCCAAAGTTACAGGAATCAGCGTTTCCTCCTTATGAGGGACACACCACTTACCAGAAGAACTATTCCGAAGAACAGAAGCACAAGGTAAAGAACCTCAGTCTGGAAAAAGGATTTCGGTGGCTGATAGCTGATGACAACACTCTGGTTGCTTCCTGATACGTTCACGTATCCTGAAGATGGACCGTTTGGAGTTGTGCTGCCACGCACATCATACCTGTAGGTGCCGTTTGGCACCTCGAAAGTTACCGTCTGGCCGGTGGTCATGTTTGTAAGCCCGTGGAAGGAAATTCCCCATAATGTCCCAGAAGAGAGGCCAGTTTCCCTGAATGTCACAAAATAGCCATAGCTGTAGTTCACATATACAGTCTGGTTCTGGCCGTTGGTGTTCAGTGACACCACAGATATATTAGGGGCATCGTAGCCGGATGGGAACAGGTAGAATGTGTACTGCCCTCCATACAGGTAGAAGGTTATATTGTCCGTTTTTCCAGATAGTGTCTGGTTTGAAGTGCTGTTCTGGGCCATCACACTCCATTCCTGGTTGAGTGGAAGGCCACTCTCTATAAAGGAAACATTGAACTGCCCGTGCCGGAATTTCATGGAGATGTTAAGGGTCCTGCCATTAACGGTGAAATTTCCAGACTGGCCGTAATAGTTCGGATCGGCGGGCATGCCTGTATAATTGTATGACCCGTTTGGAAAATACAGTGCTGCACTGTAACCTGAATACTGGCGACTGTAATTCCACGCATTAAGTTCCCATGTATCATTTGCTGGAAGCCCAGACTGTGTGAAATTGACCACATATCCATATTTGAAGATAATGTGAACTGTTACGTTTCTGCCTGTGATATTTATTGACGACTGCGGGGGAACCCCTACCATGCTTCCAACATGAGGTATCTCGTACTGGAATGTTCCGTTGGGGAGGCTCAGGTTGACGTACCTGCTGTCTGTACCTGAAAGAAACGATCTGCCCACAATGCTTACAGACCAGCCTGTCCCAGCTTTGAGACCTGCCTCAACAAAGGATACGTTATATCTTTTGATGTTGCTGTCCTGTATGAAATTGTATGCATTTATTGAACCCCAGCCAGTGACAAGATTGTAGCCCTGTGTTACATTGTACAGGCTGTTTCTGCCGCATGAGACGTTAAAGAACGGCGCTCTGGAGAGGTGAGATTCCTTCAGGAATGCAGGATCATACTGACCGGTTCCAAGCTTGTATATCAGGGGATCAACAAATCCCAATGGAGCCTCTGCACTGGCGTTGAGATATGCGTTCATTGTTGCTATTATTCCTGCCTCTACCGGCGATGAAACGCTTGTTCCTGAGACCACGAACAGTCCGCTCACAGTTGTGTTGGAATAATATATGAGAGTGTTGTTGGCAAGGGCTGCAATGTCAGGCACTCCTCTCCCAGCTCCATTCAGCACAGTATTGGCGGATGAATTGATCTGCCATGATGGCTCATGGTATACGGTACTTATTCCTCCGGTTGAGCCAACGGTATTGCCTGGAGAAGGCATATACCACGCGCCCTGTTCCTCGACTTTCAGCGTTGTGGTGTTTACTGTAACGTTTGTGCCTCCCACTGCCGTTACTCCGAAGGTGTTGTATCCTATGGATGATGGGAACTGCACCATGTCCGGCGGGCCGGCATATTTTGGGCTGCTTGTATTATCTGCCGAATCTCCGCTGCTGGCCAGAACCGTTATGCCTCTCGCCTGGGCCTCTTGCAAATATGTGTTCCATGTTGAATCTGTTCCGTCGGATCCGCCCCAGGAATTGGATATGACCGTAAGGTTCTGGAAACCGAGTGCAGTTTGAAAGGCCAGCGTCAGATCGGTTGTACTTGCCTGGGGACCGTATATGTTGTATATCTGTGCCCCGGGAGCCAGGCTTCCCGCCATCTCAAGATCAAGAGTATTCTCGATGGTCGCTCCTGAGGTGTCCTTCTCAGCGGAGACACCTGGTGCAGGGGCGCCGTCTATTGGTACCCCCGTCACTGTTGGGAATGGCTCAGAATAGGTTCCGTTGGGATACTTAGGATATGAATCCTGAAAGTATTTGGTTATATCTGACGGGTTGAAGGGAGCCGTATAAACGATGTTACCCTTGCTGTTTGTATAGTTGCCTGACCATAGAAGGGTGGCTATGACCTCACCTCTGTCATAATGGCTGCCGAATAACTGGGTTTCGTTGTAAGCCACCTGCATGTATGTACCGTAGAGTGCTTCGGCACCGTTGCTGAGATACCCCACCTTGGGATATCCCCCTGCGGTATCTGCTCTGGCGGTCTCAAGCTGCTTCAGCTCACCTTCCACATTCAGGTTGAAGGAAAGCTGCGGAGATGTGCCAAGGCCCACTATGTCATAAACCTGAGACGACAGCCACTTTGGAAGCTGGGGATTGGATGAGGGCCCCGTAACCATGGAACCGTTCTCAGATGCGCCCACCAGGTTTGTATGGAATGCATTGCTTATGGCCTGGCTGCTTCCTGACATTGCGATGGTGTTCCTGCCCTGGAATGTTGTTATGTTCACCATGCCGGCAGACCTGAAGTAGGCAACTGCCCTGTCGTATTCAGCTGCGGATGGTGAGAAATTGGCGTAAAACTGATCCGCAGTCATGTAATGGCGATATTGGGGGCTGGAAGGATCAGAAAGATTGTGAAGGAAAGACTGTAGCCTGCTCTCATTGCTGTAATTCAGGATTACCACTATCTGCTCCTTTCCCGTGTATGGCGAGGATCCATTCACAACCTTGCCCAGGAACGGGACATTTACGAGTGCCTGAAGTGAATCTGAAACATGGGAAACAGCAGGCAAAGGCAATGCAGAAACGGTATCATGCTGCTGGAAAGCAGAGTTGACCATGAGAAAAGCCATGGCAACAGCCAATACTGTTACTGCTATCCTGGTTGACCTGCTTCCATTCATGAGCATGGTTAGGAAACCTTGTAGAAAAACTTTTCAGGGATTTTTTCATGATTTCGTCTATTTCTTCAGCGTCTGTTCCTCTATGAGTATCCTCTTCAGGGTTCTTCCGCTTATGCTCTTTGGCATGGAATCCCTGAGGTAGAACTCTGCTGGAACCTTCTCCTTTGAAAGCCTGCTTTCGCATGCTTCCCTGAGTCTGTCTATTGAAACATCTTTTCCACTGGCAGGAACCACAACGGCAACTATTTTCTGGTCTCCCTGCCCCGTGTCCAGGCCGATAACTGCGGCCTCAGATACCCCCTCTACCTGTGAAAGGAATTTCTCAATTTCTGCCGGACTGACGATGACATCCCTTGATATGAGAAATTCCCTGTGATAATCCGTTACATAAAGGTAACCGTCCTCATCTATCCTTGCCATGTCTCCTGTCTTCAGCATATTGCCGGAAAAATTTCCTTCAGTGCCTTCTGCCGGAAAATATCCCCTGGTTATCTGATTGCCCCCAAGAAGCAGAAGGCCAACCTTGCCGTGTTCCAGATCTTCCCCGGTTGCCTCATCCACTATTTTCTGTGTAACTCCCCTGAGAGGCCGCCCAGCACTTCCCTGCCTTATTTTGTTCCTGTCTGCGGGCTGCATATGGGTGATGCCGGTCATCTCCGGTACATCATAGTACTCAAGCACCGGGACCTTGAATTTCTCCTGGAACATTGATCTTATCCCGTCGTTCATGAGATATGAGGGGCAGAGAGCCCCCTTGAGGCTCTTTGATCCCTGCAGCGGAACGTTCTCATCAGCCATTGAGTATATGTCGTTTGGCATTCCGCATACATAGTCGCATTCAAAGAGGCTGCACAGTCTCGCCAATCTTTCATAATCATTCCTTTCGTACGCGCATATTACTGTTCCGCCCAGAACGGCAGGAAGCATTACCGATAACTGAAAGCCCGAAGGAGAGAAA
>JAJZKX010000052.1 GCA_021850745.1 Thermoplasmata archaeon | reverse complement strand
TATGCTTGGAATAAACAAAGGAATATTCCATTGCCTTGAAATTAGAGGGCTTCCACGCAAATGTGGGTAATTGGTCATTATTACTGCTTCAGGTTCACCGAGCACTTTGATCATTTGTAAAAGTTTGGGCATTGCAATAGGATCGATTAAAACAGCTTTGTTATCCCTCAACAGTAGATGTGAGTACATCATTATCCCAGATTCTCCATCGATGGTCCCCCATCTGAATATGTCCTTTGAAATTGGCTCAAACATGGAGTACCTACTTTTCAACCCAATATAACGATTTGCATTTTTGGAAAGAGTTGTTTATGCATTATATAAACGAATAGTTGTAAAGAGTTCAGGTGATAAGTGTTCCTAGAATTATTATCTGAACTCTTTGGAAGCGGAATTTGAAATTTTTCCAATATATGAAAACCAAATGTTCTACAATATTTATTTCTGGAGGAGGAACGCTTTTTACCATTTCATTGAACTAAAGCACTTATACTATATTTTCGGATTAAAGAGCGATTTGTTCCGAAGGAAACAAAATCTGGCCAACATACAGGACTTAAAAGAGGGAATATACCTGGTGGCAATCATTTTGGGTAGTGCTAAAATCCATATCCATCTAGTGTTAAAGCCAACGCCTGTTAATTCCTGGAACCTTGTCAAAGTCATTGTCTTCACTGAGGAGATCTGGAACAGATGCCCGTCTCATGGAAGAGGCAATCAAAGCATCACGCGGTTTGGGGCAATAATGAATCATGTCCTTCAAAACATGATAATCTCCCTCCTCAAGTGGAAGTATGGATGTGAATGGAAGTATCATGGAATCAATAAATTCAAGCGTAACTTCAACAGGAATAGAATATTTCTTCTTTGAAACGCAAATTAACTCATCCAATACAATCATGTTGGTGAAGGTTCTGTTATTGGAAAGCTCCATCTCATAGTGCTCGATGAATTTGTCAAGAGTCTTAGTAGGTGTATTCATGTAGATGAAAAAATTGGTATCTATGAATACGCCCGTCAAAATTCATCCTCCAATGAGTATTTCTTGGCTTCGCCGATTTCTGGAGCTTATGCATCTTTCAATGACCGAATAGATTCCTTGTGTCTTCTTGCAACCTTATCGAATGATGCTTTGTCGAATTTTTTGGAGGGCGTCAGTGTGATGCCCTCATTGACACTCACAGTGGAACGTCTCCTTCTTCTATTCCAACAGCCTCTCTAATTGCTTTGGGTAGAATTACATAGCCCTTTTTTCCAACTTTCAACTTGAGAGTCAAACTAGCTCACCTTCAGTTAAACTAGTTTAACCATTAATACGTTCCCCTTACCCACTGAAACTTAGATAGAAGCCATCTTGCTTCTATTGGGTCAGTTGTGCTGTTCTTTTATCATGATTAATAATACTCAATCGATTTTTAAACCGTTATTCTCTGGTGTTGGACAAACTATTCAGATACAACAATAAATAATACTAACTTGATTTGTAATACAGGTATATACACGTATTACAAGAAAAAATTATATCTCCAATTATTCTGGCATTCTCCCACATTCAATTCTCAGGACAGGACACTTTCTCCTCAATCATCGAATATCAGCACTTTTAATATATTCCCGGAGCATAAACCGGTTAATTGCGAGGGTAACAAAGCCTGGCCAACTGTGCAGGACTTAAGATTCTGTCTCGTAGGAGTTCGTGGGTTCGAATCCCATCCCTCGCATCTAAGAATTATGAAATTGAGATACTTGTCTGGTTGAGCGATCTCATTAGTGATTAACTGATGACAGAATAGAGAATTGATCTATAATTCTCGAAACTTGTTTTCGCTAAATCTACTGACCTCTAGAAGCTTGAGATTCAGTTCAGGGCTATCCTGCTTAAGTTTATTTAAAACTTCTAACAAAAGGCCGGTTTGTTGGGTTGGAATGGGAAGCATTAGCCTTATGCAATTCCCCGATACTGTCCCATAGAGTCCATATAGAATGATAAAACTAGAAGCAATACCCTTGACGAGTTGGATTATATCTTTGTTGTAGACTTTGAAGTAAGAAATGTTTCCAGTTTCATTAATGACCTCTCTGGGCCCTAAGAGTGCAGGGGGTGAATTATTTTGAGTTGTTCCAATTGCCTTAATCCCTCCTTCCAGAAAATTGGCCATCACGAAATGACACATTGTATCATTTTGGAATTCAGCCACATCCTCGTCTAGATATAACAGCTCCAGGCTGAACGTTGTAACTTCAGCAATCTCATCAACGCCACTGAACATTTTGCCTTTTTCCCGAACCTTCTTCAGATATTCAATTTTATATCCACTCATGACCTCTGTAAGTGATATGAGTACTGATGAAATCCCCTCCAGATCCTTTTCGTTGAATGAAAAATGTGCAAAATACTTTCCCTCCTGGATGTAAGAATAGTCCAGTATTACTGATCTGAATGTGCCAAGCGCCATTTTGATCACAGAACCGTAGACTTCGCTCAGATCGTTGAAATCCCTTCTAACCTGCCACAAGCCATCCTGAAGCTTGGCGCCTACCCTGCTGAAAAATATCTTTTTGTCCTTGTCCTGTTCAGAGCCTTCGGGCAGGAATAAATTGAGGAATACCTCATCATTGATTACGTTGATTCCAGTTGGTGCCCTGAAATTGGAAGCCCACATGAAATTTGAATCGGGTTCAACTATCCCTGGTGCCGAAACAAGCATTTCATAATTAAGCAGTTCCGTAATCTTTTCAATAATTACAGATGCTATTTCTCCATCAGGCGACATCTCTCAATTGTTTTCTAAGGCTGGGCATATATAAATCACTTTTCATATTAAAAATATGCATGAAACCGAAAGGGTCCCCTTTTTTCCTTCCAATTAAAGGAAACTTCCCAGGATTGCTGAAATCAATGCCAAGGAGATATAGATGTGCGAAAATATGTAGACCCAGGAAAATTTGGTCTCCAGTTTTTCTCCGATAGCTGCATATATTGAGACCAATATTAGAAATCCGGATATGATGATGGTAATAGCAATAAGCCAGGCTAGACTGTTAAAACCGCCAAACCATGCATAAATGGATGCAATTGTGGTCAGAACTATTGCATTAATGAGCAATATGTGAGAACCTCTCCTCAGGCCAACCACAGCAGGAAGCATTGGGATCTTTGCACTTTTATAGTCTTCATTGTGTGATGCTGCAAATGACCAAAAGTGAAAAGGAATCCATGCAAAAACAAGTAGTACGAGGTACACGGCAAGAGCGTTAATTGCATTACCTGCTGCATACCATCCTGCAAGAATGGAAAAGCTTGCAGATATGCCCCCAATCACCATGCTCCAGCGTGTTCTCCGCTTTAGTATTATTGTGTACAGAACGACATATGACAAGAAACCAAAGAGTAGGAATTCAGCACTGCGAGCACCGTCAAATACAAAAGATATTGATAGAGCCAATAGGAACATTATGGTGGAACTTACCAGGAAAGTTTTACGATTCCTCTCAATAATTGCTGTTCTGTATTGTGTTCTTTTCATGTTGGAGTCGATACCCGAATCATACAGATTATTGAAGATAGTGGCTGAAGCAGATGACAAGAATCCTGCAACTGTAATAGAACCAAGAACTACGAATGAAAAGTGGTGGCCAGGGTAAGACAGCAATCCAGCTAAAATTGAAATCACCACTATGAACTCAATATCTGAGCTTGCCATCCTGATAAATTCAGAGAATTTCAAGTAGTGGCACCTGTTAATAAAACATATATGGCAGGTTACTTATATGTGTTGACTCCGATCAGAACGAATTTTCGCATAAACAGTCCAATTCCTGGAAATGCCTGCCAATGTTTATAAAAGTATTTGGGGAGAGTGATCTCCCGGATCTTTTTTTAAAAATTAGGCCTCTGACAAATCTTCCCTTGGTGCGGCATTCTGAACGCTTGCGGATTTTTTCTTCACTTCAATATAAACTATCCCGAGTGCCATCCAACCTACAAATGAGTATGCTGCTATTAGCACAGGGGCGCTTATGGAAATGAAAGTACCGTAGAACACAAACGCAAGAATCAGTATTGCAGCCACTGAGATAACCAGGTACGCAATGGTTCCTTTTGCCTTCTTGTCCTTGACAATCTTAGGAAGGGCAGCATTGGCCATCATATGCACCAGTATAGAACCCAGTGTGCTCACGACCCCTGTGTACAGGAATGCACTGAATCCACCCATAGTAACTGTAGCGATTGCGGCTATTGCAAAACTTACGAGAGCCAGAATGCCTGATGCAATATGAGGGGTCATTCGTGTTGCGTGAACTGATGAAACAGAGTCAGGGAAAAATCCGTCCTTTGCCATGGCATACAACACCCTTGACGAACTGTTTGTGAAGGTAACCATGTCAGTAAGGATACTGTTGACATAGAATATGGTGATAAGGATTGCGGCCCAGAGTCCTATCTGTGAAAGGGAAAGCGTAATACCTGGCACAAGGTTGGAAGCATATGCTGCCATATTCCCAACGCCCCAAGAAACTGTGAAAGCATAGGCAGCGAAAATGAAGAACAATCCTAGTGTTATGATTGCAATCACTATACCCTTGGAAATGGTCTTCCTTGCTTCTTTTGTCTCTTCGCCGAGTGGGGTTGAGGTACCGAAGCCGGAGAAGGCCGTGTACATGAACAGAACTCCGAGCATGACACCACTGAAACCGCCTGACGCAAACTTAGGTGTGAATACCTGGACAGTGTTCACGGAAGGGGTCTTCAAAATGAGGATAGCGCCAATCAGTACCACGACGATAATTTCTATTGTGGCCATTACTGCTGCATACCTCAATGATCCTTTGACCCCCAGTACTGAAACCACGTATCCAAAAGCAACCGTACCGGCCAAGAGTGGGAGCCAGAGCCATCCGGGAAGGTTTATATTGAAAACACTTGAGAGAAGAGCAGGGACAAACACCGAAATGCTCAAACCGATGAACGAGAGGGCACCTACCTGGTAGATTATGTAGGACCATCCAGTATAGGCTCCAACGTGGGATCCGAATCCTCTCTTAACGTAATCATAGTATCCTCCAGCTCCTGCAACATGCTGGGAGAGCCTGCTGACAATGAAAGCATTCAATCCCACAACTATAAATGCAATCACCGCAGTCAATGGCAGGGAACCAAGGGCGAAGGCCGCGGCTCCAGTCATGGTCGCGACGGCCGCTCCTGCTGGTGCAGAGGCTGCAACTCCCTGGAATACGACATCCCTCATGGACAGTGCGTTTCTCTTTAACTGACCTGTCATGACACGTGCTAACGTATACCACTACTTAAAGCTAATGCTATGATGCACAAGAAATAGCCTGAAATTAGCGTTGTTCGATATAAAGTAAAAAATAACCAAACAACAAGATACATTAACGTTAGGGAAACATTTTGAAAGCTATCTCGCAATCCGGAAAATCAAAATAAGAGAATTACTTCCTGCCAACTAGCTTAACTTCCTTGGCATACCAATATAAGCTTCAAGAGGGAATTCCTTTGCCCAACACGCTCAGACTTCAGACCTTATAAGGTAAATTCACTTTCCAAAGTCAGAACCTTGTACTTTACACCGTATCATATCCAATCTTCAGAAGGTGACTTCCTTTTGTTTATCATAACTTTTAGCTTTCTTATTTGAACTTAAGAGAGGGAGATAATTTGTTGAGTTGATCTTCTATGTAACTACTGAATAATTACATGGAAAGGGGAACTTAGTTACTTTAAGATTAGCCAAAAGCAATGTTTATAGCTACCACTGTACATCAGATATACATGGCAGAAGAGAGCCAACTAAAATTTCCGACTTTTGACTGCGTAATCTCCAACACAGTTGAGGATTATGATTCTGAGATGGAAAGATTCTTCCTGACCAGGGGAAGACTTTCCATTGCGCTTGCTAGATTGAGGAACAATGATGGGCCATGGTCCCAGCACTATGAGAGGATGATGTCTTACCTTTCCGGACTCGTTGGGTCCATGGTAGAACAGAAAGAGGCCCCATCCCACGAATTTCTCATTGAACTCTCCCTCGGTGAAGAGCTTGAAGATGACACAACCCAGAGGCTTTTGAGGTCCAGAAACCCATTGGTTGCAGACACCACCGAAGCAGCATTGCTCGTAAGAGATCTAATGTTCTGGTTCGTGCGGAATGGGAAAAACCCCACTCTTTCATCAAGTTTCACTCCTGAAAGGTTCCAGGGCCTCCCCTTTCTCCGGCTTGCGCTGGTATACAGAAGTGTAAACCTTTCCAAAAGTTGAATTAACCCTATTTTGCGGGAAATTTTGCCCGCACATTTATTATTATGATAAATTTTAAGAAGAATGGAACATCTTTGCAATTATGGACTCCCAGGATATTGACAAATTCTCAGATACTAGGTTAATATTGAAATATCAGGGGAACCAAGCTGTTTCGCAGTTTTCCAAGAAATTGAACTTCTCTTTCCAGTCTGCCCTGCATTTCGGCGACTCTTCACTGGAATTTTCTTATTTTGTGCCCGAACAACTGGTGGAAAACCGTGACATGTCAATCCTCTTAGCCCAGACTAATGCCAGGAAACAGGGAGACCTCTACTTTGTAAACAATGAAATCACCCAATCCGGACTTTTTGATTCACTCCAGCTCTTCCTTCAAGGGGCAAAATCAGGGATCCTGGACAATGTATACCTTGAAGATGGATTCTTTTTCCTATCCATGAGGTTCAACAGCCTTGAGATGGAAAAATTCTCCTCTGCGTTACTCGATCTGACAAAAAGGTTTGATGGCGTCGGGGTTGAATACCTCGGGCCAAATCCGGGCCTCGATAGCATACTCAAGGAAAGTATCTCAAGAGCCAGCATTACCAACGTGAAATGGGAATATGACATGCCCAGAAGCTCTTTACAGTCCTCGCCCCTCAATGCTCTTGGCGAAGAATGGGTCGCTGATATCAGGTACATGACAAAGAACGACGTTGTGCCTCAGCTCTTTAGAACTAATGACAAGATAGAGGACCCCAAAAAGTATGGCTTCAATGTAATTTCAGAAAAGGATCACCTGTATGAAATGACTCTGAGTAACAGGGGTTCAATGATCAGGGAATACCATCTCAGGTCATATGAAAAAAAGATCGTCAGATTCACAAGGCATCTGCACTACGCTGATGAGAAGGTCAGAGTTGAAACAGCCATTCCAACTGTCCAGACTAGAGATTTGCTTCAGGTTCTCTCAATGACAAACGACAGTTATCCTATGTTCAATCTCAAAATTCTCCAAATCGAAGACATATAACCAAAAAAACAGGTTTTAAAATTACTCGAAGTCAACGACTTTTGTCATTGACACTTCCCATTCAGGGAACTGATCCGCAAGGAGCGCAATGGAAGCCAGGTAATTGTCAAGAAGAACTTCAGGCAGAAGAGAACCGATCTTTAGATAGCCCCCATCAAAACCGAAAATTCGGCAGAACCGGATAACCCTCGTTTCATAAAGATAGCTAAAAAATCCTTTCAGGAATGGATCTTCAGGGCCAAAACTGAATTCGTAGAGATTCAGTTCTGGTACTAGCTCCAGAATACCGTGTTCCTCCGGATTCCTTATCTTTTCCTTTGTTCTTACCAGTTCTGAAACGCCTTGTCCGGTCGTCATATATCTTGATTCTAGCACCCAATAGTCTGGAAGTAGTGTAAATGGTGAATTCTTGAGCGCTTCTCCCGGCACTTTGGCCTGCCATAGTATTTCCTTTAGCTTTGTTATTTCCTTTACATCATCCATTATGGATTTCATTCCGGGATTGGGGCCAAGATACTTTACGCTCAGGCCATCCAGCTTCCTAGAGAACCTGAGGACATTCTTCGTCACAGTTTTGAGTTCTGATGAATGAAACCTGCATGAGAGGTAATAAGTTCCCTTGGAAAGCACCATGTTGTCAAGCACTGTGGTTTTTGAGTCCTCTATAGCATCTTTCAGGCTATCGTGGAGGTCTTCAGTGGCCATTTCGAAGTTTGAAAAATATACATTTCCCTGCTTTGTGGCATTTGACTGAGCAAGAAATATGGATATTTCCCTGTTTGCCGCCAGTTCCTCTGGGATGAAAAATGAGAGTTCAAGGCTGTCAGCTCCAAAATGCAGTCCAGACTGCAGATTGATTGATAACCTCTTGGTAAACTCCGCGACCGGAAGGTTGCCGGTAATGGAATAAATGATCCGCATATCCAGAGCGGCGTCTACCTCATTTAAATCCATAATAAATTGAATTGGTAAGCTCGTTTAAATCTTTCCCATATTGGGCATTTTTCCAAAAAAAATTTATGGGCTATTGGCTATCTGAATCTCCTTATTCCCGGGAATTGGTCTCATTGCAGAATTTCCTGTAGTAACTGGGGCAACGTAGGACAATTTAATTCCAAGCTTTGGAAACCGTTTTGCTGAAGCATAAACAACATACATCAATGTCCTTACATAACTCTGTGATACTGCACCACATATCCTGAGAGTATTTCCGTCATACTCGTGATACTGGTAAAACATTGGATTGTAATGCTCAAAAAGCAATTTGGAATAGAAAAGGGAGATTTCACTAGCTGTGGTTGCCCTGTAGATTCCATCTTCCCTGGAAATCACTTCAAATATATTCTTGCCCGTGGTGTCGGCAGCATCGATCCGATACAGGAAATCATTGTTTAGATCGCTATTTGAGCACCTCAGCCTCCTTGTCCACTTACTTGAAAAAAGTAGGTCTATTTCTTCCGATTCTGATGCCGGAGCCTTCAAGGATATGACAAAGGCCATAACGCTCTCCGCCTTCAGTGCTTTTTGCATTACAAAATTGATGCCCCTGTTAGGGCCCAGGTACTCCGGCAAACCATTTCCAAGAGCTTTCCTTGCTTTGAACATGAACCTTGAGACATCAGTCATGTGAGTGTGGTGGAAAGTGAAAATAGTCTTGTGATAACCGCCTTCTATGAATTTATAATCGATTGCGACAGAAGGAATCTTTACCAGGTCTCTGAAAATTTCCATTTCCGGGTATTCATCTGAACTGATTTTGAAAACCGTCTGGGACCCCATCTCGGAGACTCTCATCCTCTTTAGGAATATATTATACTCAAAATCTACCTTTAGGGAA
>JAJZKX010000051.1 GCA_021850745.1 Thermoplasmata archaeon | reverse complement strand
ATTGTCATATTATCTTCTTTCTCCAATTATCACAGAATAATAAATACAACTTCCCTTATTAAATTAGTGCCGAACGTGTTGAAATCCTCCGGTGAGACCCCATGATCAATGAGATATTTTCCCGCAGGGCTGTTCTTGGATATTGAACCTGCAGGTGATATGTGATCGGTTGTCACAGAATCGCCGAGCACTAGAAGTGGTCTAGCACCTGAGATCCTCGAAAACTTTCTTTTTCTATTAAGTGCAAAACCCTCGAAGTATGTGGGGTTCCTGATATAGGTACTTTTCTGATCCCAGGGGTAAGTCTTGCTGGCTTCCACGTCTATATTCTTCCAGTCTGAGTTCATTTCCTCAACATTGGTGTACTTCTCTACGAACATACCTCTCGTTATCATCTTCTCCATAACCTCTGATATTTCGCTTTCCTCAGGCCATATGTCTTTGAGAAAAATCGCTTCTCCATCCTTCCCAATCCCCAAGGGTTCCTTATCCATGTTTATCGTGACTCTACCCGCTATTGCAAAAGCAACCACCAGCGGAGGAGACATCAGATAGTTCGCCTTCACGTCACGGTGAATCCTGGCCTCAAAATTGCGATTTCCGGAAAGAACTGCGGCTGTTGACATGTCGTTGTCAACAATAGCTTTCTGTATCTCAGCATCCAGGGGACCGCTATTGCCGATGCACGTCGTGCATCCGTACCCGACCAGATAAAAGCCAAGTCTATCCAGATATTTCTGAAGGCCGGATTTCTCGAGATATTCAGTGACAACCCGTGAACCAGGCGCGAGTGAGGTTTTCACATTCTCTCCAGTCTTCAGGCCCTTTTGCACTGCATTCCTCGCGAGAAGCCCTGCACCAATCATCACACGAGGATTGCTTGTATTTGTGCAGCTGGTAATGGCAGCAATTACAATGTCACCCTCAGTCAGTGAGGTCTGTTTTCCGTTTCTGTTAATCTTCACCTTCTTCAGGAATACCTGTTTCTGTGAGCCTGAACTTTCATGGCTGGTCTCCATAAAATTCAGGAAACTGTTCCCGATATCGGACAGATTCACGTGCTGCTGTGGAAGCTTTGGACCTGCAACGCTCGCGTCAATTGAATTAAGATCCACGTCGATTATTTCGCTGTATCTGAGACCTTTCTGGTCACCGAAAAGTCCCTGCGCCAGGAGATACTCCCTTATCAGGTTTATGTGGTGGTCAGTCCTTCCGGTGGATTTCAGATACTGCAGCGTTATCTCGTCTACGGGAAACAGGGCAAGCGTGGCTCCATACTCCGGACACATGTTGGAAAGTGTGGCCCTGTCGGTTGCAGATAATGAACCAAGACCATCCCCATAAAACTCCAGGAATTTTTCGACCACCTTGTGCTTCCTGAAAATTTCTGTAAGTGTGAGGACAAGATCAGTAGCTGTAATTCCTTCCCTCAGTTTGCCGTGCAGATTCACGCCTACCACACGGGGCAGCTGGATTGTCACATTCTCGCCCAACATTGCGGCTTCAGCCTCGATGCCTCCAACCCCCCAGCCGAGAACCCCGATTCCATTCACCATGGTTGTATGGGAATCTGTTCCTACAAGAGTGTCCGGATATGCCACTTTTTCCTTTTCACCATTTACCGTAACGACGCTGGCAAGATATTCCAAGTTAACCTGGTGAACAATCCCAATTGATGGCGGGATAACGCGCAAATTCTTGAAAGATTTGCTAGCCCACTTAAGAAACCTGTAGCGCTCAATATTTCTTTCAAATTCTTTCTTCCTGTTCAGATCAAATGAATCCTCATTCCCATAATAATCAACCTGCACAGAGTGATCGATAACAAGATCGACCGGGACCTTGGGATTTATTATATCCGGGTTCTTGCCGAGTTTCTTTACAGCGTCACGCATAGACGCAAGATCGACGACTGCTGGGACGCCTGTGAAGTCCTGCATGAGGACTCTTGAAACCTTGAATGACATTTCCGTTTCTTCGGGCTGCTGCGCATTCCAGTTGATAATTGCCTCAACATCCTTGGTTGTTATGTTTTTTCCGTCAAAATTTCTAATCATTGACTCGAGGATAATCCTCAGGGAAATAGGAAGCGTCTTAATTTCTGGGTGCGCCTTCTCCAGATCCCTGATCGAATAGTATGTTATATTTTCTCCATCAACTTTCAGGGTCTCTTTGTGTTCCTCTCCTTTATAAGAACTCATGGGCAGATATTATCTACAGATAAATATGATTTCTGGAAACGACACACCGGCACTAATTTAATAAGGGAAGTTGTATTTATTATTCTGTGATAATTGGAGAAAGAAGATAATATGACAATTATGGATTATTTCCGGCATCCTCCCGATTTAAAGAATCTTTCACCGGCACAGGTGAATGAACTTTCAAAGAATAGTGATTTTAGCGTTATAGACGTAAGGACAAGGTTTGAATTTAACAACGGCCATATCGATAAATCCTTGCATTATTCGCTTGGTCATGAGAAAGAGATAGCAAAACAATTCGGTGCAGGAAATAAGATAGTGTTGGTTTGCAAGACCGGACACCGGAGCAGAGCTGCAGCCAATCGACTCCACAGAATGGGAGTGACCAACCTTCAACATCTTGAGGGGGGAATTGACAGATGGAGAAGAGAGAATTTACCACTGACCAGATAGAGTGATTCTTGTTTCTCCGATGTAAAACACTTGAGGTTTGCAAGGATTTTTATAGATAATTTGTGTTCTGAAGTGTTGGATTATAATAATCTGAATGCATTGGTGTTAGTATAAATGGCAGATGATAATGAGATAAAACAGTTATCAGAAGAGGTCAGGAATCTAATTGCAGCAGCTAAGAATAATTATGAAACGGCACTAAGGCTGCAGGAACGACTTAATAACCTGATGAGCGCTGGAAAGAACTCAGTATCTGGACAGCAGCAGGAGAAGATGGCCCAACCACAATCTTCATCTCCTGTCTCGTCAGCTACGCTCATCGATGGTATGGACCAGAGGGAACGAAAGGTCTCCATGGGAAACGAAAAGATCGACGAGCTGCTCACCGGTGGTATCAGAGTCGGAAGCGGTGTTGTTCTAATAGGTCCTCCTTTCTCGGGAAAATACGTACTTGCTTGGAATTTTGTGGCCCAGTCTTTGAAGGAATCTATTCCTGTAGTAATTGTAACCACCGATAAAGATATAAATGAAATTAAATACCAAGTTGGAAAAATATATCCAGCCGTGGACGAAGCTGAAGTCAATGGCCTCCTAAAATTCATTGACATTTACTCCAGAAGCATACAGTCTCAGTCCCCGTCTAAATATGCAACTGTCATAGACAGTATTACAAACATCAGCTCCTTGTTAAAAAACACAGATCAGATTGGAACAGAGATAAGGAAGAATCATCCTTATTACAGGCTTTTGTTCACTTCTTTGACCTCGTATGCCACAGAACTGGACGAAAAACTGCTTCTTAAGTTCGTTCAGCAGTTTTCCCAGAAGAGAAAATCAGAAAACTGTATCTCTCTCTATCTAATGGAGGCTGCCGTTTTTGATAAGAAGCTGATAGAGGCTGTGGCATATCTTGTTGACGGAATAATTGAATTCAAGAACGAGGCATCTAAGAGCTTTCTGAAGGTGACAGGACTGGGAAACGCAAGGTCACGCGATTGGATTGAGATATATACAAATGATACGTCTTTTGATCTTGGATCATTCACACTGGAAAAAATCAGGTAGTTTCCTTCGTGTCCCTTACAGGTTTATATGCCCTGTAGACATTCATCTTTGATCAAGAATGAGCAGACTGGTATTACATGAAAGAGATCACCCATACGTTGTAAAAGTCGGCGAAGAAACCCTGCATTTATGCGCATGCGGTCTGTCGAAGAACAAGCCCTACTGCGATGGATCTCATGCAAAGACATTGAAAGAAGGATCTGACCTATTCATTTACGACAAAGAGGGTAAGGCTATTAAGGTAGAATCCTTCTATCCAAAATAATCTCTCTTTTCCAAATAATTTTAAATCTATTCAGACAAGTCTACTGTTATTCAGATTATGGTCAATGTATAATTAGAGTTGAAAATTTCTATTTTAGGAATGAAAGCACGAATCCATATCGCCGTACTAACGTTTCACAATTTTCTTTAAAACCGCCCCGGTTGTATTTCTTATTTTTGCGGATTGGCCGTTTATATATCGGTTGTTAATCATAATAAATGTGCTTTTCATTTTCTTTCCTCCATCCTTTTATGAGTGCGTGTTCTACTGCGCTGATGATTGCGATTTTGTACACTTTAAATTTCCATAGGAATCATTTTAATCTTTGTTTCAAGTTCCTTCAACAGAACATTAAGATCATCACATCAATGCAAATCTTTTCCGTTCTTCGAGATGCCCAGTGTACTTTTATGAGCTTTGAATTGTAATTCATCGTCAGGAAAATGTTTGATTAAAAGAAAGACGAAGACCACGAGATGAAGCACAGATTAAAGGATCGGCTTGTGTGGGTCAGTATTTCAAACGTTCTATATGAGTAAATCCTTGTTTAATGAATTTCTAAATGTTCTCAATTCATTATAGCACCAGCCAGAGATCACCGGTATGGATAGAAATCAAGAATTTCGTGGCAAAGATCAGGATTGAAACCGATGAGAATGGGGCTGCCCGGATTTGAACCGGGGTCACCAACTCCCGAAGCTGGAAGGATACCAGGCTACCCCACAGCCCCATTAATTCGGTAACCCACGCTTACATAAGAATTTTCATCATTTATTCATCCTTAGATGGATACTATCTTGACTGAATAATCGTTCCCCTCCCATTTTTGGGGTCCCTTCCAGAAGAATGTGAACCTTATCTCTGTCGACTTGGACGAGGGTTTGATGTCAGCATAATGGATTCCCATCTTTGAATCTACAGTTGAATCATCATGCACAGTTTTCCACTGATCATCACTCCAGTGCACCCGTGATTCAGCGAGCACCTGGATTCGGAGCGTCTTTCCTTTCTCAATTACCTGTTCCTTATTGAAGAAGCTCCACATTACCCTGTCTGTTGTGACACTGCCTTCGATGAATCTCCTTCTGGTAACCTCAGGCATATCAAAGATACTTCTCTGATCGATGGATTTTACAAGCTTCAGGTATTCGGCGTGTGCCCAGACCAGCGGCATGGCGGAACCAGATGGTTTGCCATCATACAAACCAAGCCTTGGAATGTCTTCGGAATCCCACACCTGTTCCGGAATCATTCCTCCTGGACTGGATTGATTTTCCATGGTCCTGAGCAGATTCTTTGCCTCATCTATTCGCCCTGCAGCAAGTTCATAATGAGCCCTTTCTCCCGCCAGAAGAGGCCATCCTCTTCCATGTCCCGTTCCGTCAAATGGAGAACCGTCCGAGTGCTCCCCGTATCCATCGTTGTTATATCTGTGCCACACGGTGCCAGTCTTTGTGTTGGTTTTTAAAAGGGAATCAACCACCTTGAGTGAATCTGTTATTCTCTTATCGTCAGCTTTGCGGATTCCAAATCTTACGAGTGAGGTACTCCCCGTGCTTACGAGCTTCTCAGCCGGCACATAGGCATCTGAGATCGGCCTGTTCTTAACGGGAACATAGCCCTGAAGTGGTGAACTTGCGAAGTTGAAGGATGAATCCTGGGGTGCAATCCTGACGTAATAACCGTCAATCCCAAGGTCCTTTGAAATGGATGTGCCACTGGCATAGTTCCAGAAATCTATCCTTGAATAATACATATCGGCGCTTTCCCGGATGAAATCCGCGTTTTCCGTGTTTCCCATGGAATCAGCAAATTCAGCCGCGGTGAGAAGCGCTGCTATTTCAGAAGAAATGGTAAAAGGAGAATACCCGCTATCCTCTTCCCATCTATCTTCCATGGTTACCGGACCATATTTAATAATGAACGATGCGGCCCTGTTAACCATATCATAATAGTCCGCTGCATTTATTATGTTGTACTTTTTTAGCATTCCTGCAAGGAGTACTGGAAATGCGGTTTCATCCATCTGTATTCCCTTCCAGAATCCCTTTCCGTCCAGCCACATGTTCTGACACCAGTGACCGTCTGCCTCCTGTGTTGCCCTTAGATAATCAAGAGCTGCAACAGCACCCGTATAATCACCGATTGCAACCAGAGCTTCAGCTGCTTCAACCATGTCCCTGGGCCAGATGAGATGGTATCCACCAATATCATCGTCTCCCTTATGATTTCCCCATGGAATGGAAAGGCTGGCTATAATTGCGCCCTGAAACTGAAATTTCGCCTGGTGGGATTTGATGACTGCTGCACTTGTTTTAGATAGCTTCCCGATTTTGTATGGAAAGTTACTAAAATGCGAGTCGATGTATTCCTTCCACTCTGAAACGTATCTGTTATAAGTTTTCTGGAACCCGCGTACTATGGAATTTGTCACCTTTTCTCCTGCTTCAAACTCGTTGGATCCAAATCCAATAGCAATTGTGAACCACTGATCCGGGATCATTTTAATGGAACCCGTGAACGCAATGTTACCCTCTTCCGCCCTGTCAAAAATAAACGTCATCTTATAATTCCTGCTGATGTCCTGCCACCCGTCATTGATCCCTACATAACCACAGCTCATATTTTCAAACCCTGTTGAAACATAAACTGCCGCGGTAATTCCCTTTTTCGTGACAAAGAACATCCTTCTCCCCTTGTACTCGCCAATCCATCCTGTATTACCATAACCCCCGTTTAGAATATGCGGTGCGAACAACGCATAAAGTTTATATTTACCCTTGTCCAATGAGGAAAATCTGGAGTGCTGAAGAAGGACGTCGGAGTTTGGGTCTGCTATTATAATTTTTTCAATCTTGTATCGGTGATCCCTGGATTCGTTTACGAGGTGGTAGGCAGGTATCCCATCTTCAACCATTTCGATTGTGTGGATCGAATCCCTTCTTTCTTCTGAAAAAAAGCTCTTTTCATCAGATACGAGAAACTGGAAATCACGCGTATTCGCTATGTCTATTCTGGGATAATAAATCTCATTTATGATGCCATGTGAGATAGTGAACCATATCCTGCTCATTGGCGATATGGAGGTCCCAACCCCATCTTTAGCGCTAGAAGTCCATCTTGGCTGAATCCCAGGGGCACCAGGTGCATCCATTGGTGTTAATGTTCATCTGGAATTAAAACGTTCCCTGCTCTGATTATGAAATTCTAAGAGGGTATCCTCTAAATTTTCCCAGATGAGACTTCTTCAGGATCTGGCTTTCTGCTGATAATTCTTCCGCCATCAATTATGATCTCGTTTCCTGTCATAAATGTGTTTTCATCAGATAGGAGAAATTTCACCAGATTGACCACTTCACTCATTCTTCCAAACCTTCCCAGCAGTGTGGCTGCAGATCTGTCAATATTCTGAGGTGGTTCCTGATCCTTTGAATATATTGGCCCGGGAATAAGAGACGTCACCTGAATCCCGTATTTTCCCAGATCAACGGCCATGCTTCTCGACATTGAAACCATGGCTCCCTTAGTGGCTGAATATGCAAGGGAGGACTGCAAAGGTGAGATATACTGTATCGCCCCAATATTCACTATCTTGCCCTTTAAGCTGTTCTTTATCATGTTCTTCGCGACAGCCTGTGAAATAATCATAGTTGATGTCATCACAAGGTTGATCATGTTCATCCATTCTTCCATATTTATATCCAGAATCCCGAAGCGTGAATTCCTCGAGGCGTTGTTTACCAGACCATCAATATGATAGTTCTTCTTTGAAATCCAGTCTGAGAATTTCAGGACATCACTTGGAATCGACTGATCCAACTGGTAAAATACTGATCTGTCTGCTCCCAATTCTTTCACAATTTCCGACCCCCTTTCATTTGATCTTCCAGTAAAGATCACAGTGTTTCCTTCTCCTGTAAGGGACCTCACAATTTCTCTGCCAATACCACCAGTTCCGCCGGTTACGATATATGTCTTATTCTGCACTTTTTCATCTCCCTTCCATATAATCAATCATGAAATCTCAAAAGTCCACCACTTTTAAGCTCCGGCAAAGGTTCAATGGGGACAATTCCGTGACCTTCACCTGCAGGCTTTACGAAATCATTTGTACACATATTGGTATTTTTAAAATTCTCCTCTGGAATGCAATTTGGAGGCGTCTCAAGTAAAGCGTCAGTGGATATTGCTGATGCAAGATGTGCTGTAGCAGCTATTCCGACCCAGCCATTGTGAGGTCTGCAGTGGAATGAGATAATTTCACCAGCTTCCCTGATCATCTTAACGATATCGGTTCCGCCTGTAATTCCTCCAGATTTTGTTACATCAGGCTGATAATAGGTGATCGCATGCATTGATAAGACCCTGCGGAACTCGTTCAAAGAGAAGAAGTTTTCCCCTGCTGCTACAGGAACGATTTTGTTGACAACTTTGAGCGAATCGTAATCATCGGGAGGCCATATCGGTTCCTCAATCCATTTCATTTCCAGCTTCGAGACTTTCTGTGCAAAATCTTTTGCAGCCTCCAACCCAAAACCACAGTTCAGATCTGCCATCAGTTCAAAATCATAGCCAAGCTCTTTTCTTATGCTCTCGATGGATTCAAGACTTTCAGATGGGCTCTGGTGAATCTTAATCATTTTATATCCTGCGTCAAGAAGATTTCTTACTGCTTCCACCACATCTGATTTCCTGTATCTGGAAAGTGAAGCGTACCTCTTAATGGAATGCTGTTCGCCGCCCAGCAATTTGTACATTGGCTGTTTCCGCTCTCTGGAAAGTAAATCCCATATTGCAATATCTATTCCGGACAGGGAAGCAGTGGTTACTCCATATCCCCCGGAGAAAATATATTTCTGAATAAGGTCCCAGATCTCCCGTGGTTCAGATTCATCCTGACCAATAATCAGGGGCGTAACTGTTCTGATCATCTCATAATAAGCTGAAGGGTCGTTTCCAGCCGTCGCAAGAACCTCCCCCCAACCCGTGGCTGTTCCTGAAATTACCTTAACATATAGCTGCCGACTCCACTGATCAATCCACAGTTGTTTCGGGCTTGTTACGGTCAAGGGAACGGAAGATTTAATTGGTTCTACGCTTTTTATCAATAACAGCAAATCGTTTGGTCATTTAATTAATTTGTCTATTTGGTCTTCACTTATATTTCAATATTGCCTTCCATAAATTTTCAATGCATAAGATTAATAATCATTTTAAACATCGCATCCTATGGTAGTGCAATTTTTAATCCATAACAAGGGGGATGATGTTGGTGTAGCCACATCAGACCTTAAGAAAGGTACTGAAGTAGAGGGCGCTTACCTCGTTCTGATAATCAT
>JAJZKX010000050.1 GCA_021850745.1 Thermoplasmata archaeon | reverse complement strand
AGCTCATTCTTGACAAACTGTGCTCGCGGGTCCATTCCCAGGTTGAACTGCTCGCCATGACCATCCACGACAGAACCGCCCATTTCCCTTACCATGTGGATACCGGCTGCCACATCTATGTTACGAAGTGGGGCCGATCTCCCCAGATGAGCAGATACATCTGCTGAACCGGATGCAACCATCGCAAGTTCCAGAGCAGCACACCCAAGGTACCTGAACTTCCTGGATTGTGAAATAATCAACAAGCTGCGTCGATCCAGTCCCGATGAAAGGTGAACTAGATATGTGCCGCTCCTCTTTGCCTGTACTGGCCTCTTCCTTCCGTTCACGGTGAGGCCATTGCCGGTGGTCGAATGATACCAGTCTCCGTTTGCAAGGTTCATTATGTAGCTTTCGTCGGTTGATGAAATATCTTCATATGCAAGCGCCATTGAAACTGCATAAAGGGGAATATTGCGCACAAGATTGAACGTACCATCCACTGGATCAACAACGAGGTTTCTCTTATATCCTCTCTGCATGATTCCTCTCTCTTCGCTGATGATATTCAGCGGAAGATCATTGTCTTCCACATGTTTGATGATGATGTCCTCAGCCAATCTGTCCGCCATCCTGGTTGGGAAACCGGATGCTCCGATCCCAACCTCTTCAGACATCACCTGCTTCCATCTCGAGGATTGAAGCATTTCTTTAATCTCTATGCCGATATCGTGAAAAACTTTCAGGTATTCAGTCATATAAATGGAAGAGAATATCTTCTGGGACTATAATTAAGTTCAGTCAACGGTTACAAGGCTGTCGAGCATTGTGTTGAGCCTCTGCGGGATTCTCTTAAGGGAGTAATCCAGAACGGCAAGGGCATCAACAGATCCGTCAGTTTCGTACTTGAAAATGAACCTGTTTTTATCTTCCTTGACAACAACGCCTTCCACGTCACCAAGTGTCGTGATCTCCCTGTTTCCAAAATCATCTGTGAACGTGATGGTACTGGAATCCTCTGAGACCAACGATCTCGGATATTTTTCCTTTAGTGCTTTCCAGTCCTTCTCCGAGTCCTTTGGTAGGACAAATTCCCTGTGATACTTGTAGGAAATCCCAGTGGCTACCTGCCACTTGCTATGTTCATAGCCCCTTCCCATAACCGCGTCCGCAGTAACGAGCATCGCTTGCTTCTCACTCAACTTTACTATCGGTATCTCCGGGTCAACAGGTATAGCGGCCGGGTTGCTGAGAGGCTGGAGGTCTGATGACATCACAGTTCCGGGGCCAAGTTTGTTGACAGAATAGGTGACCGTGCACAGAGGACACCCTTTTCCTTCGCAACTGCACTGGTCCCTGAAATTCATTTTCAAGTCTGTCTTCAAGGGTATCATGGAAAGTCTCTGGGCAACCATCTCGTCAAAGAGCGGAAGGGACGAACCAAATACGTTCTCATCCTTGTCACGGATCTGACCATGGTGAATCATTACCTTTTCTATCGCCAGTTTAGGAACATCACTTAGTATGGTCCTTCTGAGTGCGTTTGCCTCTGCAGGGGAAACATCAGAGATCTCGAACCTGATGAAATTCTCCTCCAGGTCAATAATTTTGAGAGACATCTGGTCTAAACTCTCCTCCCTCTTTTCCCGCCCTTCTTCTTGGTACCATCGTGTGGAACCGGAGTGACTTCCTCAATTCTTATAATCTTGAATCCCGCCCTTGACAGTGCCCTTATGGCAGACTGAGCACCTGGTCCCGGTATCTTTGATCTGTTACCACCGGGTGCACGCACCTTGATGATAAGATCAGTGATCTCCTTTTCCCTCAGTTTTTCAGAGATCAGATCAGCTGCCTTCATTGCAGCATAAGGGCTAGATTCTTCCCTGTCATTCTTAACGACCATGCCACCGCTTGCCTTTGCAAGAGTCTCTGCACCAGTTACGTCTGTAACCAGTATGAGCGTATTGTTCTGGGAGGCAAATATGTGAGCTACACCTGTCTTATTCAGTACTTTCACCAGCCTGTTGCGGGGATTCTCCCGCCTCCTCTGCAGCAATTCCCGGTGTGGGCCGTTCCTCTTCTTCAGAGTTATCTATTACACGCCTGATCGGGTGATCAGGATCACTTACTGCACTATCAGGGTTAAAAGCAATAGTGTCCTCAAGCGCTCTCTCAACAATAAGTCCCGGAATCGTCACTCTTCTTCCGTTGAGGATAATGTGCCCGTGTGTAATTAACTGCCTGGCCTGTTTGACAGTCCCAGAAAGTTTCCTGTTATAAACAACAGTTTGCAGTCTCCTTTCCAGCACATTTTCAATATTAAGGGATAGAACATCGTCAAGGTTTGCACCTCCACTGAGGATACTGTACCGGTTGAGCTTGTTTATCAGCAGGCTGAACTGTTTCTCAGCCGAGGGATTCTCAGTTCTGAGCTTAGCCTGAAGGTCTCTTGCCTGAGTCCTGTAATTCTCCAGTATGGACTGTGATTTCCACAGTTCCCTCTTGTTCTTCAACCCATACTTCTCCAGTATGATTTTCTCGGAATCGATCCTATTCTTTTCCCATGGGTGTCTTGGGGTGGAATATGTTTTTCTCGGAAATTTCTGATCTCCCATCTATCTCAAGCCTTCTGTGTCTGAGGTTGTCCCTCTTTCTTCTTTATCACGCCGATGGCAAGACCCTTCCTTCCATTCGATCTTGTCTTCTGTCCTCTCACTTTGTGACCAGTCTCGTGTCTTACACCCTTGTAGGATTTGCTCTTCCTCATGATGTTTATGTCTTCCATAAACTGGAGATCCAGGTCGTTGGAAACAAGATTAACATTCTTTCCGGAAATAATCTCCCTGCGGTGATTTAGCATCCAGTCCGGAAAATCAGCATATTCCTTTGACTCTATGAATTCCCTGAGTGTGTCAAGATGCTCCTCCCCAAGCTCTCCGATCCTTTTATCGCCGGGTATGTCAAGCTTTTTGAGTATTGCGGCAGACAGTCTGTGCCCTATGCCCTTCAAATCAGAAAGGGCGAGCTCAACATTCCTTTCCCCATCAAGATCCTTTCCCGCCATTCTTACGATGTAAAGGAAATCATCCTTCTCTTTATCCTTCTCAGTCATTGAATCATCCTTATGCTGTTTTTAACGCCTGAATCTACATTGTGCGTAGCGATAGGGCACATTTTAGCGCCATTATTAAAGGTTTCTTAGGCACTGTTGGGACCAGAAAATAACGGATGGTTGTGAGAAATCCTGACCTGCTCTCAACATCTCACTTGAAGAGGGTGAAGAGTTCGTGATCGTGGTCAACTTTGAAAATGCCAATTCTTGCCCCAGCATCGATCCATCCATGGACATAATTCAACGCAGCGAACGCATTAATCAGATCTCCTTTGGAAGCGAAATATGAAGCATCCGAGGAGTAGGATTCGATCATCTTCAGAAAGTCAAGAGCCATCCCATGAAGATAGCTGTCTTCATCCGGAGCAATCCTGATCTTGCCCACTGCCTTGGAATTCAATTCCAGATATCTTTGGACCTTTTCCTCCAATTCATCCATTATCCGCACGATGCATTATGCAGTTATATAAGCATGCAGGGGGCAATTAGAGCCTTTTACAGTAGAGGTGGATGATCGATTGGCCCAGTAGATATCATATCGGTAGCAAAGGCAATGTATTATTAGACTGGGAGAAATTGCTAGCCAGAAATGCAGAGTAAAGGATACAGGGGCAAGAGGCGGTCGTATTACCAGAGACCCATGGAGACTTCTCATTCAAGACCAAAAACCAAAAGGCTTGATATGCGTAAATCCGAGGAGTTCAGCTACCAACTGTCAAAGGAAGTTGAATCTCTCCCTGAGAGCATAAGGGGAGCGGTTAAAGGAAGCATTTATGCCATAGCGTCCAGGAAAGGTTCCAGGGAAGCCAAGGAATATGTCCAGAAGAAATGTGAGGAAGGCGTGATTGGTGAAAGAATGCAGGGCAGGCTCATCGATCTCATTTTTGATTATAGCAAGTACAGGTAACATGGAGTTTATTTCCAGTATAGGGAAATTTCACGAGTCTTCTGAGAATTACAAGATTTCCGATGCCCTTGAAACAATAAGGCAAAGGGGCCATAAGACCGTTTATCTTGCGCTGATCCCAGGCTTGTGGCAGGAAAGCGTCGAAACGGAAGGAATCAGCGCTGCAGCAACGGGAATTGGGCTTGAGGTTAGGGACCTCTTCCTGCAGGAAGAAAGGGACGCATACACTGAGGGCAAGGCGTTTCTCAACAAGAGTGAGAATCTCGATCCCAACCTGAAGGTCAAGGTAAAACTCCTGGAAATGGTGGATGCGACCATATACTCTTACATGAAAGGCATCTGGAGGGACTACTCAAGCGTTAACTCTGAACTCACGGATTCGGTCTTCAGGGCAAAACATCTCCTTATGTCTGCAGTGGTACCAAGTTTCGAGGCGAATGTGTGGACCAGTCTGCACGAAAGGATGAAGGAAAAGCTGCTTTCAAGTGAACTTTTGGATCTTGCCGTCATTGTGAACGTTGAGAGCAGGTACTGGTTCGTCGACAACATGTTCTGAGCGAATACATGTTTTGCCGACTGGAATAAGACAGACCGGCGGTTTCATGTATCTGGATCATTGAACAAGACATATTCATTTTGCGCTGGAGTTGCTCTGTTGAATGAATTCCCTCAATGATGTCACCCCAATGCGTTTTCACCTGCCCTTCTCTGAAATCTCTATTTTATCCCCTTATCTCATGTTTTTATCACTCTTTTTTCTCCATATTCCCTCATCTGATCATATGCCCAGAATCTCTGATAGCCCTCTGCTATCAGACCTTCCTTGGACCGGGAAACAGTGTTCTCCCCAAACTTCCGCTTGACAGCAGAGAATATGCCCTCGGTACCAGGCCACCTCATTCCGTAATGTTTCTTCTGAGACCACTCCTTATAGGAGGATTCCTGGCATTTCTTCACAGCCCTTCTCCTGTACTTTGACCCCCTGTATATATCGGAAGCTGCGTTCTTCCTGATCTTTATAATGGGATCTATCCCATCTTTACCAAGGAGATCGAACATTTTGTTTGTATCGTATGTACCGTCACCATAGAAGGAGCGTACATGTGCACCTCTCTTCACAGCCTCCCTGATATGATCGGAAGCACCATCCGCCTCCGATCTCCACTTTCCCTCTATCCTCACTGATATGCCAAGAATCTTCTTTGTCTTCACGTCTGCTGTTATGACAACAATGAGGTGTTTCTTCTGGGAGGCGTAGGGGTCTCCATACTTTATGATCCTATATTCACCGGCATTGGATGTCTTGAGACCTGTTCCATCGGCTGCAACACCGTGATCAAGACCATCAATCCCAACCTCAGGAACAAGGTCATGTATCCTGTGCCAGATCGTTGTATAATCCGGGTAATAAGGTATAACATGCATTTCGGCAAGCGTCCTTGTTATGCCTTCAAGGCCGCGATAATCAACCAGCTGCTTCCAGGCCAACAGCCACCGCACAACGGAATCTGGAAAAGCATACTGTCCGCCCCTTCTTGATCGGTTCATCTTGAAATGTTTCACACATCTCACCGATCTCTGAGAACCAGCGATCGGCAAAATCAAGATCAAGGAGGAATTCTCCCCTAACTACAAGCTGTTCATTGTATTTTTTCCAGTCTCTTTTGTCACGGTAAGGCTTGCCCCATCTTGGCATAATGACTATGGTATACCACAGTCATATATTTATATTCGCCATTGGATTGCTGAATCATGATCGCCGTCCTGATATCATTCACAATGGAGTACAAGGGAAGAAGCAGGGCTGAGATCTCGAAGTTCTATCGTGATCTCTACGGCTATGAGAGTTTCTCCCACTATGGAAGGTACAGATCCAGAAAGGAAGGTTTCCTGGATTCAGTAAAGAATATAAGGTACTCCAAGGGCCTCTTCATGGTGAGGAAGGAGGATGAAAAAAAGGTATTATACTATCTAAGAAAGAAAGGTGCAAAGACATCAAAGTGGATTGTCGTTCCAGGAAAGAAGGAGATTAAGCGTCTGGGACTGCAAGCAGTTTAAATATTCATTCAACACAGCAAGCTGGAGTTTGAGATTTATATATCACAATGACATTTGCTCCCGTCATGACTATATTTCAGGGCAAATCCTCAAAGAAGTTCACGGGCGGCAAGAGACGCCATTCCAGGCTGAAGAAGAGACACGAACTTGGAAGAGAGCCTACCCATACAAGGATTGGAGAAGACGCAAGAAAACAGATCAGGGGAATGGGGGGATCCACCAAGACCGTTGTTCTCAGGGGCGATTCTGTGAACGTTTATGTACCGGCGGAGAAGAAGACAGTCAGATCAAAGATCATTACAGTTAAGGAAAACCCGGCAAACCCTCACTATGTGCAGAGGAATATAATGAACAAGAGCACCGTTATCCAGACTGAACTTGGGATGGCAAGGATCACATCCAGGCCAGGCAGAGACGGTACAATAAACGCAGTTCTTCTATGAGGTTCACTCTATACCCTGAATATTTTGATCCATCACTTTCGAGGAAGCATGGCCGAAGGATCAGGAAGGTCGATCCCAAGGCCTTTTCAAGCGAAGCGATCAAAGATATCCTCGCTTCTTACAAACTTAAGTTCGAAGTCCGTGAGGGAAATTACCCGAGAACCCCATGGAGGAAATCCTCCCTTTACTTTGTGGAAACTGACCTAAGGAAATCCACCATTATCAAAATGATTGAAAAGAAATTAGTTCGCTGATTGTTTGTCCGACTTCTTCTTGATCATGTAATAACGCAACGGATGCTGCAGCCACTCCTGTGCGCAGAGAGTGTCTGATCCCTTGTAGCATAGGTGATTGGACTGGAGAACCACACATTTTGGGGGGGAGTACTGTGTTCCAGAGATTTCACCGGTAATGTGGTTTACCTGGTATGTCGTAACCTTCTCGTTGAAGTCAGGAGCAGACCTGAAGATTTCCATGATGTCATGATTCTCCATGCCTATCTTGTGCAGGAAGCTCACCATGGTGAACCTTGCCATGTGTGGGAGATTTGTGCCTTCCCTGATCTGCTTCACGAACTCTGTTATGCATGGGGGGAATTTCGTGGAGTCCACGTTTCCCATGTCAACTCTGGCCTTCTCCCTTGAGATTATGTACTCTTCCTTTGCAGCACGGACGAACCCTGAATATGGCCTCACTGCCGTCTCGGTTCTGGTTGCATCAAGGGACTCATAGAACTTTACTGCATTCGCAACAAAACATTCCCTAATAACATGTGCAGCGACTTCTTTGGTAAGGATTATCTTTCCTGACCTGAGGAACTGGCTTACCAGCCTGTACTGGTAACCGGAAAGTTTCGAGCAGTAGCGGATAAAATCAACAAAGCCAAGGCTGAGCGATCTGTCGGCTGGCTCAAAGGAAAGGGGAAGGTTCATGGACTTTGCGTAGGTTTCCATATCTTCCAGTGTTCCAGCCATCGAAGCCCGTTGAATCCTGTCTCTGAGGGAGTTCAGGACCCTCAGGGTAAGTGGCCTTTCATCGATGCTGCGCAACAGGTATAGTAGAAGGATGAAGAGAGACGTATCAATTGTCTTGATCTGCCTATCATCTCCCTCAATTGCTGATGCAATCAGTGAAATTGCAGCTTCCCTTGCGCTTGAACTCCTGGAATCAGAGGCAGTCAGCATGTTGTAAACAAGGTCTGGCGTGGCAGACTCGGTTGCCCTGAAGTCCACCCTGTCCAGTCCCGCACCGCTGATCATACTTCGATAAGGTCGCGGCTGGCAGTCGTAATGACTTCACACCCATCTTTCTTCACGATAACGTCATCCTCAATCCTTACCCCTCCGACCTTTGAAACATAGACACCCGGCTCGTTGGTGATCGTCATGTTTTCCTTGAGCGGGAAGTCATAAGACGGTGAAAGCGCTCCGTGGTCGTGGACTTCCATTCCTATCCCGTGCCCCAGCGAGTGTATGAATCTGCCCTTGTACCTAGATGAATCGATAACGTCCCTTGCGGCCTTGTCCACGTCCTTTCCGTTAACGTTTTCCCTGATCACCTTCATGGCTGCATCCTGTGCATCCCTGACAATCTGGTACATCTCCTTCTGCTCGTCACTTGCCCTGCCAAACACCACGGTTCGGGTCATGTCCGCGCAGTATCTCTCATACAGGGCCCCGAAGTCCATCAGCACAAATTCGTTCTTCTTCAGCTTCCTGGGACCGGGAGAGTAGTGCGGCATTGAACTGTTTGCACCGAATGCTATGATTGAATCGAACGAGGGCCCTTTTGCACCCAGTTTCATCATCTGATAAACAAGTTCTGAGGCAAGCTCCGTTTCCCTTATTCCTTCCTTTATGTGTGGAAGGATTGCGTCGAAAGCCTCCGAAGTGATCTTCGTTGCTTCCCTGAGTCTCTTGATTTCTTCAGGCTGCTTAAACCTCCTTGATTCCTGTATGGATCCAGAAACGTCCACAAATCTCTTGTCCGGAATCAACTTCAGCAATTCCAGGTACTGCCTGAGGGTAAGGGACGAGTAATTGAGCCCTATGGTGTCCACATCTTTCAGCTCTTCTCTAAGGATAGAGGTAAAATCAGTCCTGCCATTGAATGTTCTGACTTCAAGGCCCGTTGACCTCGCGGATTCCTCCTCAAGCTGTGTAGTTATCATCTTTAGGCTGTCAGGCTTTACTATCAACGCCGATCCCTCGAAGATCCCCGAACTTGCCTCGCTGAGATAGAAAAATGACTTGTCTATCTCATTCTCTCCACCATTCAGGATGAGGATTGTGTCAACCTCCCTTGCATAATCAAAGATGTGGTCGTAGTCCATGGGCGATAAGCCATATCACGGATAAAACGATTGCCAGGAAGTTACTGGAATCAAGAAAGGGGCTGGACAGTACTTCCTGCCGAGTCGTGCCAGGGATCAGGATATATTCCTGTATGCCGGTAAATAGTTTGATAGCCTGCCAATCGGTACGGGACTTTGATCATTCATGACTTACTTTCTTGCAGGATATACCCCGCAGGAACGCCGTATTGACCAAACATAATATCCAAGGTTAAGTTTGCCAGGTAGTGAGGATTACAGAAACATTCCACAGCATCCAGGGGGAAGGTCCGCTGATGGGTATACCGATGTTCTTCGTAAGGACGAACAGGTGCAACCTGAGGTGTTCATGGTGCGACTCCACATATACATTCACCGGTGGCATCGAAATAGAATTGGGCACACTGGTGTCAGAGGTTTCAGGCTCATGGGAAGACTGGATATGCTTCACTGGCGGAGAACCACTGATCCAGGCGGAAGCCGAGAAATTCGTAAGGAGAGTTGCAGGGCTCGGAAAGAGGATCCT
>JAJZKX010000049.1 GCA_021850745.1 Thermoplasmata archaeon | reverse complement strand
TTCAGAGCTTTAAGGGAACAACTTTTACTCCTTTCCTTTGCAGGCTCTCAAGCAGCCTGTCCCCGAACTCTCCAAATGAGATTCCAAGCACTGCATCGCCCTTTCTTGTAAAAGAATAGATCATGGATTCCACGGCAAGTGTGCCAGATCCTGTGGTAATGCATGTTGATGTGGAATCTGCAAATTTATTCATGTAATCTGCAGCCTCCTTTACAATTTCCTTAAACTCATGTGATCTGTGGTTGTCTATCTTCGCAGAGGCATTCAGGACACGCCTGGGCACTTCCACAGGCCCTGGAATTAATAGCACTCTTGCATCGCCTCAATTTTTTCCATCAGATTATTCAGCGTAAACTGGGCAACTCTTTGCTGTGCTTCCCTGGTCTGGGCTCCAATATGCGGCATAACTACAACATTATCCAGCTTCAGGAGTTCTTTTTCCCATTCTTCTTTTGGCGGTTCATGCCAGTAAACATCGGTTCCAAATCCTGAAATTTGGCCAGATTGAAGTGAAGCAAGGAGTGATTTTCCGTCAATGAACTCAGCCCTGCTGGTATCTATTACCATTGCGCCTTTTTTGGCGATTGATAGCAATTCCTTCCCTATCATGGATGCATATCCCCTGGAGAAGGATGCAAGAATGAATATCACATCCGAATTCTTTACAAGATCATCAAGCTCAGTGTATTCTCCCCCCAATTGTTCCATCTTTTCCATGTCCTGAAATATGTCGTATGCAAGAATCTTCATGCCCATTGATGCAGTTATTCTGGCCGTGGATTGGCCTATTCTTCCAAAACCAATAAACCCAACCGTTTTGCCATAAAGCTCTGTGCCCGTTTCTTTGATCCACACATTCTTTCTTGTATTGTCGCTCTGCCTTATCATTTTTCTTGATAATGAAATCATCAATCCAATATTCAGTTCTGCTACTGACTGTGTGGAAGATCCTGCTGCTGTGACAATCTGTATTCCTCTGGATTCAGCAGCATCCAAATCAATGTTGTCGGTGCCTATGCCTGCCCTTGCTATTATTTTCAGGTTGCTGGCCCTTTCCAGAACATCTTCAGTAACTTTTGTTCTGCTCCTTACTACAATAATATGGAATTCCGGGATTATTTCCTTCAGTTGCTCCGGAGTAATTTGGGGCATATACTGAAATTCCATGTTATTTTCCTTCAAACCATCAATCAATAAACTATCTACAGAATCGCAAATGAGAACTTTATCTATCTTTTCCATTGGCTCCAAAAGGTTAATCATGCAACGGGAAATTAATCTTCGTTCATAGCCATCCGACAGAATGTCAGGGAATGATTTTAAGCAATTGCAGGCTGAATAATTTTTTTATTCACCGCACTGGCAAATGCCAAGGTTTGAATCCTGTTATTTTTCATTCAAAATTGCTCCATATTTCTCCTGAAAATCAAAACGTCGGTTTTTGTGTACTTATTAATTTATTGTCACAACTTATTTATACACAATCATCAGGATTCAATCCAGCTGCATGGTGTGATTATGGTAACAATTAAAGAATTCAGGCCCTTTATGTTCAGTGGTGAAACCTCAAAATTTGTATCTCCTCCGTTTGATTCTATTTCAAAGAATATGGAGAAGGAACTAAAGAAGGATAATATGAATGTAAGCTGCCTCACACTGCCTGAGAATGGCGACATAAGCAAGGTCAGCAAATTATTGCAAAAGTGGATTGAAGATGGGGCTCTTCATCGTGTGCCGTCAGGTGGAATTTTTGTTATTGACCAGCAGTATGAAGAAGATGGAAAGTTGAAGAGGCTTACGGGAATGGTATGCCTTGTTAAGATCTATCCTGAGAATGATGATGTAAAGCCGCATGAAAAAACCTTTCCAAAGCCTGTGGATGAGAGAGCCAGGATAATGTTGAGCTCGAAAGCCCAGCTTGAACCGGTTTACTTTGCAGTTAATTCTGAAGGCTTGGAGAAAACACTGCAGGAGATTATTGAAAAAAAGGAGAGAATTGCAGCTTTTTCCGATTATCAGAATGTGAGAAACTCTATTTATTCTGTATCTGATAAAGATAGTATTGGCAGGCTGAAGGAACTGCTGAAAGAAAGCCATGCAGTGATTGCAGACGGGCACCACAGGACAAAGGCTACAATCATGAACGCACAGAACTCTTCTGATCCTGTGGAAAAAGAATTCTGGTCAAACATAATGGCTTATGTTGTACCCATACAGAGCGATGGATTGAAAATTGATGGAATTAACAGGCTCATTCAGAAAGAGTGCAGTTCAGCAATTAAGGCTGGAAACAGTGTTGGTGGAATTGAATTCAAGGAAGAGGGATGCAGCGATGAAAAATTCAAAATTTATAATGGCAAAATGATTGGCGTCCATATTAAAGGGGATGAAGAAAATGACCCGGAGGAAAAGATTCCCATTGGCCTGGTCAACAAAAAAATACTTGAGGGCATATGCAAATTTGAGGAGGATGATTTCGCGGACAGGATATCATATTTCCACGATCAAAATGAAGTTGTGGAGGAAGTTGAAAGAAATCCGGGTTCATTTGCCATAATTCTCCCGAAATGGAATAAAAGGATGTTTATAGATGTTATGGAAAAGGTTTCAGTGCTCCCTCAAAAGTCCACCTACTTTTTCCCTAAAATACCATCGGGAATATTGCTTAACCTGTTCAGGGGCAGTGAATAGAACAGGGATAAATAATTATCAAATAAATCGTGACAAAAGCAGAAGCAGACATTGTCAACTTTTGGTTGATAATTCCAGAATGGCGCATCAATAACCGAAAACATGAAATATGTTCCCTGCATCACATGACATGCGACTAAGAAAGGCACCTTACACAGAGTTCAGGAGCATACATACAACGCTTGATTCCTTCTCGGATATCCATAATTCATTCACGCTCATGATCAACAATATCCATCACCTATCTATAAATGGCAATGGTAATATAGAATTTTCGTTTTTGCTCTGCTTTGGTCTCAGTTCCATTGCCTGCCCGAATGAATTTATCTGCCAGTGCCCGGTATGGAACCCACATCCCCGCAAACCCCAACACTCTCCCTGCATCTGCGATCATTTCGAACTGTTCGAAAGCCCACATTGGTGGCACATAGCCTGCTCTCGTTAGTGAATTGAGTGGAAAAAACCATTGGTAAACAGTTCCACCACATTCCTTAAGAATCTTTAACTGCTAAAGGAAATCTGCAAGCGCATCCACTTTCTCATGCTACTCAGCCCAGAATTTGTGAAGCATGCAGAATACCAGGTTTTTCCTTATGCATCCTGCATCGCAAAGAAGATCTATCGCTTTCTTTATGTATAGGTCTCCCCATTGCCAGCCATATGCCATGCAAATTGATTTCGATTTCTTGATAGTGAGACCCATATGCTAGCACAATGCCCTCACATCCAACGGATTGTCTATATATTAGTTGTCAGCGCGAACAGTTCTGTTTCTGCGAAGAATAAAACATCTAAAACCATTATGCCTAAAAATGAAAGAGGGTGCCACCTTTTAAGTATTGAAAGAATATTGTATGCAGAGGCTAAAATGAATGAGGAGAGAATTAATAGAGTAAAGGAATTGTTTCAAGAATATGGCGAAATAAAGTATTTTGCAGATAGTGATTATCGTAAACGGAATCCTAATTGGGATAAAATGGATTGGAGAGAAGTTGCTGATGAAATAGAAAAATTGGCTAGATACATTCACCAACAATTATATCTTTATGTAATTTCAGATTATTTAAAGGACATTACCAATGAGCTTAATGAAATTAAGGATGAAATTTATAAAAAATAACCCTAGAAATCAAAAACTCTCAATGTTCAAAAAGAGGGGACAATAATTAAGTGAGTGGGATCGTATAAGGAAAATTGGGAAATGAAAGACAGCATTTTTAAATCAAATTCTGAAGCAACTTCAAATAGGATGAGAATGGTGAGAAGCCAGGGCACAAAATTAGAAGCATCCATGGAACGGATATTGATGCAAATGAATCTACAGTACGTGAAACAGCCCAATTTAACTGGCCATCCGGACTTTCAACTCGTTGGCAGAAGAATTCTTATTTTCTGCGATAGCTCATTCTGGCATGGCCGCAACCCCGACGACCTATCGGGAAGATCCTTCAAACGAAATAGAGATTTGTGGGTTAAAAAGTTGACGAGAACAAGGCAGAGAGACAAGGAAATAAATATGAAATTAAGGGGAGAAGGTTGGAATGTCATTCGTTTTTGGGATAGTGAAATATTAAAGCATCCTGAAAAATGCGAGGAGAAACTCATGAAGAAATTGAAAATTGATTAGCTTACACATACCCCCCCTCAATGAGGAGATGCCGGACATGGCTGGAAATAGTTTTTGCAAGTTCAAATGGCACAGCATCTCCTATCATTGATGCAATTGATTCTTTGCCCCCTTCAAACTTGTAGGAATCAGGTATGGTTTGTAAGCGGGCCATTTCCCTAAGGGTAATTCCCCTGTCTTGATCTGGGTGTATGAACCTGCCAGAGCTGGGCCTAATTGATCCTCTGGTAATGGTTGGAGACGGCTCATTCCACTTCATTCTGCCATACACGCTTTCAGCTCCTTTGTTCTTGGCTAATCTGCGGTGGCATGGGAGTACCAGATCAGGAGGGAGTGCCTTTCTAGAACCACCGTTCTTAGGTATTGCCCTAATGATTTTGAGCGTATTTTCCATATGCATTGCTGAACTATGGAGAGGATCAGCAGGGTCACTCTCCCCAGATTCCAAATGCCTTAGGTTTGAGATTGCATTTTCCACCGTTTTCCACTTTTTCTTGCCATCATTGCCGCCCTTTGAATGCGTAGCCCCTGGCAAATCTGCCTGAATCCCCAAATCCTTGTGGACGGAAATTGCAATGACCCGTTTTCTGTGCTGGGGAACTCCATAATCAGCAGCGTCTATGACATCCCAGTTTGTGTCATAATTTCTCTTCTGAAGCATATGCAGATAATTGTCAAAATACTCCCTGTTTTGTGAAGTAAGTATTCCTCTGACATTTTCAAATACGATTATTCGGGGGGACAATTCGAGTGCGAGGGTGCCGTACTTCTCCACCAATAATGTTCTGTGGTCTTCCCGCGCAGGAATGCCGCGCGTCCTGTGCAGCGAGCTGAAAGACTGGCATGGGGGGCATCCTGTCACGACTTGGACGTCTCCGGGATTCAAATTCATTTTCAGCTTGATTTCGTCAGAACTGATGGTCAGCAAGTTCGTTGGTTCTATGCTAGATGAAAGGTTCCGATTGAATATTTTGCACCTTTCCCTATCGAGCTCAAAGGCATTCACAACGGAAAATCCGTTCTTTTTGAAACCATACGACATAATGCCGGAGCCTGAGAAAAAATCAACGAACTTGCCGCTATAGGAAACCATTTCTTACCCTATTCCTAAAAGCTTTTAACCTTAAAAAGCCATGTTTTTGTGAGAAGTTCAGGAGAAAAATGATGATGCATGCTAAGTTGTGCTTTCCCAAGTTCTGGCTTCCAAGAAATCTTGATGGGCTTTCTTTGTCTCTGCTGAGAGCTCGAGCCAAGTTTTCCTTGTCAAAATCCCTTTGTCCTTATAACTTTCAAATGCAGTTTTTGCGAAACGGGTCAGGTTAAGATCGTCGCATATGAGAAGGATTTCGGGACTCGCATATTCCGCTCCGATCAACGGGTTCTCTTCAAGGAAAGCCTTGACTATTTCATAGTAATTTATAATCCTACTAAATTCGCCATCTGATAGTGCATGAGTTTTCTTCTTTATCTCAACAATTTTTAGGGAACCGCTAACAGGCAAAAATATGAAATCAGCCCTCATTGAGGAGTCAACACTGCTTACTACTATGGTCTCTTCAGTCATTGTCTTATATTTCTGGCGGTTCTTCGGTTCTCTGTAGAAATCAATGAAACTCTGTTTCATCGTCTTGAATGTCCTATTTGCTTGAAGCACTGTCCAGTGGGGATCTACTATCCATGGAGATTTCTCTATGAGTATCTGAAGATCACTTTCTTGTGAATCTTCTCCTTGGCGCAGTAAAGTGTCCAGTTTGTCTATTGCGCCCAGCCTTATTCTGGCTACCTCCCCCAAAGTAGCCGCCTCGGCCATGGATGCCTCGTTAAAGAGGCTAACAATCGAGTCAAGCGTGTTTTTCTCTGGGGAAAGCACCTCGGTCAGCTTTTCTACAACCGTCCTTTGTGGTGCTATTGAAAGAAATGACTGCGCAAGCCTATTTAGATAGTCTGAATTTTTGTTTTCATCGGGTTTTTCGACTCTTTCGGGATCTATTGAACGACCGAGTGCCTTCGCAAATTGAATTGCACTTTTTACGACTTCAGGATTTTCGGGATATGCTTTTTTCGCTTTTTCCTCGAAATCGGTGATCTCCAAGAATTTTTCTGCTGTGTTTTGCCTTACATGATCTGAGATCTCCGATGCCCACGTACGCAAGTACCTCTTTCCCCAATCCTGCAAAGCCATACCTTTGTCGCTATCCCATAGAATGTCCTGCCTCCCAGTGTTTATCAAATCTTCATCATCATCAAGCCAGTCAGCTTCAATTTCCCCAACGAGATACGATCTCATGGTTAACTCGCCTGTGAACCCGGATCGTATGTTGAAATCTTTCGTAACTGCCGCTAGGCGCCCTCTTGCATAGATGCGTACCCCTGCCATTTCCGCATTTCTGTAAGACGCCTTTGCTTTTGCAATCCATCCTTTCAAAGGGTAACCAGAATCATTCCCAGGAACGGCAATTACATCAGTTAGGTCTCTTTTTGTGCTATCATCTATATCTACGGTCAAGCCGGATATTCTGTTTGGCAAACCATCTATAGGGTTGCCGACAACGACCTCAAAATCAGGCAGCGGTTGAAACAACCTGCTTAGCTGCCTTATAAAAACGTCTTTTTCTGGCACCATTTTGTGGAAGAAATCGTAGAGAATTATCTCCGTGCCCTTGCTTTGGGAAAGGCTCCCGTCTTTTGTGCCCAGTTGAGGTTCGTAACTGGCATCGGTCTCTTGGTTAATGTCATCGTAATTCAAAATGAAATGGGAAGTCAAATAACCTGTACTGTTTCCAACCGTACGTAATTCGCCACCAGAAGTTATCACCTCTATTTTTTTGCAAATGCCGAAAGGCGCAAGCTTTCCAATTCCTTTGTGCCCCATTCGTTTTCTGTGCTTTTCCTTGGTGAACTCACCTCTTCTGGCATCTTTTCTGACATCAGTCCCTAGTTTAAGGTAAAATTCGTTCACTTCATTTGTGTCTTTTTCATCGATGCCTGAGTCCATTCCAACACCATTATCGCTAACTGAAATCATTACCTTGCCCGTTAATTGGTTGTGCTCCAACGTATCCAAATATTTTCCCCAAACTGGGACATGTATGCTAACCTTCTCAGCATCAGCATCAAACCCATTTGAGACCAGTTCCGCCACAACGCTTGACACCCTATCGTAGAGTTTTATTCCCAGTTTGTCTACTGTAGTCCTTGAGATTACCATCCTATACTTTCTATTTTCAACCAAGCTAATTTCCCTCCTTTTGAAATTTTAGAAATGATTGGATGTTATCAGTTGTTGGCATTTTCTTGGTTTTTTCGCCAAGATTAAGGAAAATATTTGGGAACTTGTGGCAAGCCTGCATAAATTGTTAAGATCAAGGCAGATATAAATTTTTTGCAACCCAGTGATAATAATTTGCAGCCAAATAACAGACACCATTCCTTAAAGCAAGGCAAAGGGCATCGAAATCTGGGTTTAGTGACAAGTTTGCTTCAATAAAATCTCCAGAAGAGATGGTGTCCCAATTCGGTTTACGATCCATACAGGCACACGTGATCCATGGCATTTTGATGATCAATTTGGCAGGCAAGCTTCACAGTGCCATAAAAGGCAAAACTTTTTGGCAGTTCATCGATACCCCGTAAGTGACATCGCGCTCTGGCTTCAGTGGCGGACCCATAGGTCAACTAAAAAGCATTAGCAAGCCAAGACTTCCATCGGCACATTGTGGGGTGCAAGTCGCATTCATAAAGGATGCCATGCCATGGGCCATGGAATTTTTCCACGTCGAAGAGGATGTGGATCCAGAGGAAGGGCAAAAAGGCGGCAATGGCGGGTGGTAGCAGGTTGGCAGACCGGATAAGCAGGGAAGAGAGGTCAGAAATCATGTCCAGGATACGCTCGAAGGACACGTCTCCCGAGATTGCATTGAGGAAAAAATTGTGGAAAATGGGCTGCAGGTACAGGCTGCATTATGGAAAGGAAAAGATTGACATAGCTTTTCCAGGGAAAAGTGTTGCCGTGTTTGTGGACGGGTGCTTCTGGCATTCCTGCCCATTCCACGGGCGCATCCCAAAATCGAATGGATCTTACTGGGGGCCTAAGCTCAAAAGGAATGCTGAAAGGGCAAACAGCAAGGATTCCCGCCTGCAAGCCGATGGGTGGCGCATTATCCACGTTTGGGAGCATTCAATAAGGGAAAGCGCAGAATCATGCGCCAAAGAAATAATGGCAGCTTTAAGCGAGCAGGCATGATTGGTTTTTCATTCTGCCCCGGAATTCTTCCCTGCACTTTTGGCAAATGCGCATTGGCAACCGCAAGGTTATAATATGCATGTGGATTAATGTGACCCATATGGGAGCAAACGTACTGAAAGCAATGGGGGCATTTGGCAGGGAGATGAATGCAACTCTCCCCAGGGAGGACGGCGAATACAAGATTACCATTAACACTGCAGGGGCTGCTTTTGAGCTGTACATAAAGGAAGCCCTCACCGGGGCATGGGGCTCTTCATACTCTTCGAGCTTTTCATGGCTGGGCAACCAAAATTTTCCCCCTGATGCCATATCGAAAGAAGGTGATGCCTATGAGATAAAGAAGCATGAATCCCCTCGGGGCATCGTTGCCCTGAACAGTTCGCCCCCCAAGGACATGCTCTACAAGTCTGACCAAAGGATCACGGGGGAATGCAGGAATGCCATGGGCGCTGACGCAATGGATCTGTTCTACGTGGTCGGCCACACTTCTGGCGCCGCCGTCAAATCAGTGTATTTTGTCCAGGGGACATGCTATGCCGCATCCCTATATGCTTATGGCAAGATATCAATTCCACTTGCAGATTCCGTGAAAGCCGCAATCAGAAACGCAGGGCTGGAATCAGCCAAGACCACTGAGCTGGGCAGGGTTGCAAGGGCGGATCCACTGGGCAGGGCATCCCTCAGGGTGAGGGGCATGTGGCAGATTGTCTCCCCTTCCATAGCCTTTGCGGAAATTGCGCCGCTCGACCCAGGGAAGTCTTTCCAGGCATATGCCATAATGCTGGAAAGCAAACTGGCGGCGATGGGAA
>JAJZKX010000048.1:487-9461 GCA_021850745.1 Thermoplasmata archaeon | reverse complement strand
GATTGAAAGTAGTCTCTGGTGGCTGGCGGTCATTGCAATACTAAACAGTGCAATCTCCGTTTTCTACTATTTCAGGGTAATAACCTATATGTTTGCCAGGGAACCGGAGGAAAATAAGCCGGTTGCAGGTTCAGTGAGATATCCTGTCATTGCATCTGCAGTCATAACCGTTCTCCTATTCTTCATTGGTGTTATAGCAGGCTTTCTGCCAATGCTCATCAACGCCGCTAGCGGTATATTCGGGTGATCAAAATGTCTATGCTTTCAGATTTTGAGGTAATAAACAGTGCGCTGATTTATGGCGAACCCCTGGTAGCAGTCAAGCTCATAGAACGAAAGACAAGAGAGCTGAATAACCTGAAGAGGATGACTGGTGATCCAAAGAGGAAATATGATAGTCATATCAGTCTTCTTGAATTATACGGATCCGCAATACGATGTGACATTACCTTAGACGAATTTTCAGAGAAACTTGAAAAAATACCAAATCTTAAGGATACTCTTGAGGTTGAAAACCTGGACTTTGCGATCGCATCTATTTCATACTACCTTCGCCTGGCTCTGGACAGATACAATATAAGGTACCCTGAATATGACTCCAAGAGGTGTGATGACAGATGAGCAGACCTCTATTTACGGACTGTTTTGAAGATTTTAATGGCGAGGAACACGAATCTGCCGAAATAATCCACCAACTGAGGAAGTTTGGTGAGCAGGTATATTTCAGTGACTCACTGAAACGACTTGTCCTTGGCAGGGAGATATATGAACCACAATATGGAGAAATAATGGAAAAAATATCTCAGAGCCTTCATATCAGAGACCGCAAGTCATATGAAGAGATGGACAGAAAATACAATCTGACAATGTATTGAATTTGAGATTACACTGAAATATACACAAAAGCCATTTAAGTTTCCGGCAGTTTATTCATTTATTATGATCCAGAAAGCCCGCCAGGTCTTATTGAAATCTAAGGGGGGAATCTCTTTCTATACTTGAGATCGAAAACGGGATCAACAACACCCTTACTGTGGACGGTCTTGACGACATGTTCAGCATCCTGAGTGAACTCTCAAGGGAAGAGGATCCAAGAGTGGTTATGATCACAGGAAAGGGCGCCAGGTCTTTCTGCATGGGTTATTCATCAAACTGCAACGAAGAGAGGGAGAATTCCACAATAAGGGAGGCAAGAAACCTTGCATTGTCCATTGCAAGGGTCATCCGTGCATCCAGGCACTACTTTGTCAGTGCCGTAAATGGTTTTGCCTTTGATTTTGGCCTGGAAATCATCATATCTTCTGATCTGGTGATTGCCTCCTCCAGAGCCAATCTGGGAATGCCCGGGCTCCATTACGGTATGCCTCCCTTCACTGGAATTCTCACCGATACCGCAATTGATATCTCAGGAGAAGCATACAGCGCAATAAAATCCGGGAGAATCATTGAAGCTGACGAAGCATACAGACTCAAACTGGTAGACAACATAATTGATTCATCCAATTTTGCAAGGGACTCTCTGAATTACTGTAACTCACTGAACCCAGACTATCTCGCAAATTTCAAGAGTATGAAACATCCGGACATTATGAAGATCGATGCCGATCGTCTGTTTTTCCAGGTGTATAGAGTTTCATGCAAGAGCATAATGGACCTAGAGCGCTTCAGAAACTCTCTCTGATTTCATGCTGGACTTCCTCTCCCACCTTGCTGAGAAGTATATACCGCAAAAGTACAAAGCTATCATTGGAATGGCAATCACTATCATTGTGAAGCCGGTCACTCCAGGGGAAAAGATCATTCCGATGATGAGTGATACGACGATGGAATATCTCCAATGAGACCTCCAGTACTCAGAGGGGACGAGTCCGGACCTGGTCAAGCCATACATGAAGACCGGAACTTCAAATGAAATTCCGAAGAGTACAGTGTATAGAATAAGGAAGGATGTAAAGCTCAGTAACCCTACGCTGCTGAATGCCCCGAGCCCGACATCAAAGTAATTGAATATCTTGAAAACGTCTGGAGCAACCACATAGATTCCGAATATTGAACCAGATGCAAATAATACAGAGGCAGGTACAAGTATGCTCCTTATAAGTTCCTTCTCTCCTCTTTTAAGGGCCGGACCTATGTATTTCAGAATCTGGTAAATCAGATAGGGCATAGTGAAAAGCAGGTCCAGAAAGAGGACAACATAGAAATCAGCCGCCACTCCATCGGTTGGTTTAAGGATAAGCAACTTTGTGCCACTTGGAAGAATGTGAGCTTCGAGAAGGGATAGAAACTGTGCGCCCATATTATGGACGAAATCAAACTTCAAAAATACTATCCTGACGCCAAAAATCGAATAATAGGTGAGCCTGAACCCAACCATCAAAAGGAATAAAATTCCAAATACTTCTAAAAACTTCAGAAATCTCTGCCTTAATTCCGCGATGTTCCTGAAAAAAATGGGAAGGAATTCTTCATCGGTCATTAGTTGTCAGAGTTTATTTTTCCCTTTATTTCACTAAGAAGTTCGTCCTTTGACTTGTTTTCAGGATCTATTCCCAGGTCTCTTGCAATCTGATTATAGTCTGTCTCTTTTTTCACAGGGTTGTCGGTCCCGTTCATTGCCTTTGCGAGTTCATTCTTCAGTTCCATCTGACCTCTCTTGAATTCACCAGTCGCTCTCCCTATATTTCTAGCAAACTCAGGGATTTTTTTTGTGCTCCCGAATAGAACCAGCACGACTGCGATGATTATGATCCAGTCGATTGGACTGTCAAATGCCATGTATATGAAATTGAAAATGCTTATTTAAGGATTCCTAAGCTTTTACTGGAGGTCTTCTTCAACAGTAAAGCCCGCTTTCCTGAAAGCTTCAGCTTTTTTGGAAATAAGGTCAAAGTGCTCATTGCTGAGGTTGGCAAAAGAAAGTGATATATATTTCCTGTCTGAGTTGACTACGACAAATCCCAGTGTTTTATCCTTCGGCATTATCTCATCGGTTCTGGCAAAACTTTCAATGAATTCCTTCAGTCCTTCCTCAGGATAACCGGAATTAAGGGTTTCAATAAGGGAATCACAACTTTCCCCTATTTTTTTGATATCTATACATACAATTGAGGGGTGTATACCTCCAATTGTTATGTTAAACATCGCACAATCTGTCATCAGATTATGCCTTCACTCTCTTAAGATACCATCTCTCTGCTCCCGGCTCCTTTTCACGCTCAAGTGCTCCCTTCAGCGTGTTGGGTGCAGAAGCTATACCCTCCTCTCCTGGTTCCCAGTTGACTCCAGTTGCAAGCTTCTTATCCCAGTTGAACTGGAAAGCCTTAACAACTCTCAGTATTTCTCTCATATTCCTACCAACTTCTGCAGGATAATAGATCATCCATCTAACTGTCTGGTTTGGGTCTATGAGAAATACCCCCCTCACGGTTGTTCCAACCTTCACGTCCATAAGGTTGAATTCCTGGGCAACTTCCTTGTCAATGTCAGCTATTACAGGGAATGGGATCTCTACGCCATATTTCTCCTTAATATCCTTCAGCCATGCGATATGGCTGTAGATACTGTCTACGCTGAGGCCAAGAAGGGTAACCCCAAGTTTCTTGAACTCCTCATAGTTTTCTGTAAAACCGAGAAATTCAGTTGTGCATACCGGAGTAAAATCCGCAGGGTGCGAGAAAAGCAATACCCACTTTCCCTTGAGGTCAGAAAAAGTTATTGGCCCCTGGGTTGTGTTCACGGTAAAGTCTGGTACTTTTTGTCCTAGATGTACTGGCATTTTTTAATTCACCAATCCTTAATTTATAATGGATATAAATAGTATAATGGTAGGTGCATTCAATGTTTTTTTTCAGCGAACTTCTCGGCGAAATATGTAATCAGGATATCTGCACCAGCCCTGAAGGGGGACATCAAAGCCTCTTCTATGAACCTCTCAGGCATAATGCCGGCATTCACTGCATTCATTATCATGGCATACTCTCCGCTGACACTGTAAGCAGCCAGAGGAAGCGTGGTCATGCTCCTCACTCTTGAGATAACGTCAAGGTAGAAAATCGCAGGCTTGACCATAACAATATCGGCCCCCTCCTCAATATCAAGGGAGACCTCAATGAGGGCCTCTCTGCTGTTTCTGTAATCCATCTGGTAGCTTCTTCTGTCACCAAAGGAGGGGGTAGACTCGGCAGCCTCACGGAATGGTGAATAAAGTGAGGATGCATACTTTGCGCTGTAGCCCATTATGGGGATCATTTCATACCCTTTGGAATCGAGGGCTGAACGGATATGTGCTACCTGCCCATCCATCATACCGCTTGGAGCGATGATATCGACACCAGACCTGGCATAGGAAAGTGCTATTTTTCCATAGGAATCAAGCGTTTGATCATTATCTACAGTCTCACCTGCGAGAATCCCGCAGTGTCCATGTGAAGTGTATTCGCACATGCATAGATCTGCGATAACTGGAAGCGATGACACTTTCTTTATCTGTCTGATCGCTTCCTGAACAACTCCTGTATCGCTGTATGATTCAGTTCCCTTTTCATCCTTTGAAGATGGTATCCCAAACAGAAGTACTCCACCGACGCCATCTTTCTCAAGTTTCCGGCAGTATTCACCGACTTCGTCCACAGGATAGCGGAGTACACCCGGAAGCCCGTTGATGGTTTCCGGAATCCTTGCTTTTTCCCGTACAAATAGAGGCATGATCATTTTCCCCGCATCTAGGGATGTTTCCGCAACCAGGTTCCTCAATTCCGGACTTTTTCTGTTTCTTCTCATCCTCTGTAAGGGGAACATAAATCGGTAATTTCATACGGACATTTAAGCTGTCGCAGTAAATGCCCAACATATTCATGAAGGTCAGTGGAACCCTGGTACTTCCCGAGGTTCTCCTGGATGAGATACTCTCTGCCGAGAAATCCGGTTCAAGACTTCTCGAGGTCTCAAGGGATATCTCCATGAACAGAAATGAAATCGATCCTCATAATTCGAGAGTCTATTTTGATATAAGCGGGAACAGGGTTAAGGTCATTTCCGAATTAAACGGTAATAATTTTCGCGATCTTCTGGAAAATTCATTCAAGGTAATTACAGAAACCATTATGATCATCCTGGAAAAGCTTGACATAAGTAGATCGGAATTTGCAAAAATCCTTTCTGTGACCGACATTCACGTGATAGATGTCTACTGATATCAATCAGATTAGACTTAACTTTTTGAGTCTCCCATTCACGAAAATCATACGACCTGTTTCAGCTCGATGTCCGGCCATCTGTCGTTGTCATATTTTATGGATCCAATGTAGGATTCCTTCTCATTCGAGTATAGAAATACATAACCGCCGATGTCACGGAAGTGTATGGTAAATGATGCATAATGGCTGATTTTAGCATAGCTTTCGTCATCGACAATGAGGAAGATGGCTCCAGTCGTTCTTATTGAATTTACGAGGTTAACCAGGTCGCCGAAAAAGTTTTCCCCATAGGTGAATCTCATGAAATCATAGGAGAAGAAGTAGAGATGCGGTCTCGAGGATGAAGACATAAAAAAGTCAATAACCTCATTGGGAAAATCTTCCAGAATTCCTTTTCCTTCCAGATTTATAACATAAGAATTGGATTTTTTTGATTTTTCAGCAGTTATGTAATGCTTGAGTGCTTCGGGTTCAGTACAATTTGACATTACCCTGGAGGTCTCGTAGCTGCTGGATGTGACATCCATGACACCCCTTTCCTGCAGTATAGATTTTCTTATCAGATTGTTCTTGACAAGGTTAAGGATATCATCCACAGCAGGTGAATTTCCCACCCGGTGCAGGACAACCAGAGAACCAAGGGAAATGGATGAATTTTTGTCAGGGGTCAGAAGGCCAAGATTCGAGGAATCTATCGGTACCTCAAAGAGTGCTTTGCTCAGGGAGGAGACCTTGTCAAATTTACCTTCGGGGTAAATCACGGGCTCTCTGTCAAAAGTTGTGCATTTCCCGTCTGATAAGGAGTAAAAGAACACCGGCGAAGCTCCGATGGAGACTCCCCTCAGTTTCTCGATCAGTGCTTTCCTGATCAGCACACCGTTGTCAAGGTAGTAATCCATTGAAAGAACACCATCCGCAAAATACTCCAGTTTTATATTCTCAGTCGCCTCAAGTATACAAATGAGGTTAGCACCGGATTTCTCAACAAGGTCGGAGTAAAGCATTGAGAAAAGTACCTGCTGTTCAACATCATATTTCTCGGATAGCGATTCAATAGAGTCAATAACTATCAGCGGGTTGTTTCCCTGATTTACCTCCACGAAGGAATACATGGACTTAAGTTCCGGGAGAAGATCTGAAATATTCAGAATCAGGCCAAAGGAATCATTACCGGTTCTTCCCTCTTCTATCATTCTCTCCAGCTTTCTAAGAGAATCTGTGGCCACGTTTGTCAGACTATCTGGCAATTTTTCGGCCAGATTCTTGAGAGAAACTGACTCCAGCCATGGATAAGTTCCGTAAAGGGACTGGTCCGAGAATCGTGCGGAAAGATAGCACACAGGAGTTCTGTCCATGACTCTCTCGAGAAAACCAAGGGCGAAAGTAGTTTTTCCTGCACCAGGCTTACCCTTTATAATGAGAGATTTCCCATAGGGTTGAATAAAAAAGCTCTCTATGGTTCCGAATAAGTCACTCTTCTGCATTTTAATACCGCTTCATTCTTGAGCTTTGTCATCACGTGGCACCCAGTTCAGACCATATCTGGTAACCTGACCATACTGGATGCTCTCCATGGTCTGTTTACTTAATACAACAAGAAGGTAAGAATTCTTCTCTATGACCGTGCTCTTTAACTGCTCAAAAACTCTGCTTACGTCCTGGAATGAGTGGTAGATAAGAAGAAAATCGAAAATGTCGATCATAACCAACTGTACTTTCCCTTCAATTATCCTCTTAATGATGTTCTCGAAAATAAATGAAAGATTAACTGGTCTATTCCTTGAAGACATTATGGAATCTGTGACCCATAGAAAATTGGACTCATCAAGAGCTTCGGGCAGTTCCATTGCAAGGTTAAACCTAGATACGATGAGGACCTTTTTCCTGTCCACCTCCCGGGATAATAGAATCTGCAGAAAACCATCTGAGTTTTCCGGTTCGGTGAAATAAATATTTCCCGGATAAAGGCCATTTTTAGCCAAAAATAGTGACATATCATTCAGTTCTTTCAATTTCCTTGCCCTGTGATTGGTGAGAGAAATCTTAAGCTTTTTTCTAACTTCCTCAATGGGATCAGAGTTGGTAATAAGGTATTCAGAACTATAGCGTATCAAATCCGGGAGTTCCTCTTCTTCTTTAGCCATCACAACCAGAAGGTACTCCCTGTTAGGGGATGAAAAGATCTCCTCCTCACTCTTTGATATCTCAGAACCTTTTGCCCAGAGAATACTGGAGGGTCTCATCTTCTTAAGATACTGAGTTGATAATTCATTAGTTAACTGAAAAGGAATTCCGGTCGGTTCAAGAAGTTTCTTAAGATACTCCTGCTGATCGCCGGAACTGTCATAAGCGACAATCATTGACATTAAAATGCCTTGAGGTATTTAATCCTTTTTCATAAAAGTCTTAAAATGCGAATTCAGTTCGAGAATCGCATCTGAAGGTCTAGGCTGAACTGAATTGCATGCAATAAATTGACACAAATCCCTTTTATGAAAGTCGGAACTAAGGGATCAATTCAAGATAAGCGATCTAATGCGAGGACAAATGAAGTGAGAAATATTTCGCAAACAGTATTTGATGCTCATGGGATATTTTTTTAAACTCCCACTCTTTAATCATCTGAGTAAATTGGAATCAGAGGATTTCGGCGATCTTAAGGGAAAGATAAATTCCACGAACAGGTACAAACGACTCCTGGAACTCAGGGATGAGATAACGAAGCTCAAGGGCAAGATTCCCTTCTCTGTGATCAACGAATTATCCGGCAGGATTGAGGAACGAATTCTTACCTTTGACTGCCCGGTCTGCAGTGACGCAAGCATCAAGGTAGTCTTTATCAATGGCTCCATAAAGGATCTGGAGGAATGGGAATGCAAGTATGCCGTTGAGCGGGATATGAAGCTTTCAGATTACATATTTTCCAAATATTATACTGCAAGGGATTTCATGATTGATACCACAAGACCCGTCGGCATATACACAAAGGAGGGTTCTCAGGTGCCGGCTTCAAAGGAAAAGGAGAAAGTTGCTGTTGAGGTCCTTCAGACAAGAGTGGAACACCTTATCAAGGTAGTAGACCACATGAACAAGGTATACGCAGAGAAACTGCCCAAGATTGCCAGTGATATAAGTGAAATTAACGGCAAACTTGAACTCCTATACAACAAAATAATGGAAAGCGAGAAAAAACGGGCATAGAAAATCACTCTTCAGTTCCTTTGCCTCGACATATTTATTTCTGTTAGACTGATACCCTTCCCATGGCAAGGACAAAAATTTCTGTCATAGGTGCAGGCAATGTCGGAGCTACTCTTGCCCAGTTTCTCGCCTTAAAGGAAACAGGGGATGTTTTTCTGTTCGATGTGATAGAGGGCGTGCCTGAAGGCAAGGCACTGGATATTCTGGAGGGACAGCCCCACTGGAAGTCAGATTCAAGAGTGTATGGGTATACAACAGCTGACCAGGGCAAATATGAAAACCTGAAGGGCAGCGACGTTGTAGTGATTACCGCTGGATTGGCAAGAAAACCGGGAATGAGCAGGGATGATCTTCTTAACAAAAACCTGGAAATCATGAGCGGGGTTGCAAAGAACGTCAAAAAGTATGCTCCCGAGGCAAGAGTCATTGTGGTCTCTAATCCAGCAGATATAATGGCTTATGCATTTTACAAGGTCTCCGGATTTAAGCCTGAAAGAATAATGGGGCTTGGAGGCTCACTGGACAGTTCCAGATTCAGGACTTTCCTGGCAGAGGAGCTTGACGTCTCAATGGAG
>JAJZKX010000048.1:0-477 GCA_021850745.1 Thermoplasmata archaeon | reverse complement strand
GGCATTCGTCATAGGCGGGCATGGGGATGACATGGTACCATTCGTAAGATATTCCAGTGTTTCAGGAATTCCCATATCCAGACTTCTCTCCAAGGAGAAGATTGATGAGATCATAAAAAGGACAAGATTTGGCGGAGGCGAAATAGTTGAACTGCTGAAAACCGGCAGCGCCTATTATGCACCTGGCATTTCAATAACAGCAATGGCAGAATCCATAGTTAGGGACAAGAAAAGAGTCATACCGTGTGCTGCGTTTCTATCGGGAAACCATTCCAAGCATTATGGAGCTGACGGTATTTTCATCGGTGTTCCGATAAAGATTGGGTCCAATGGTGTCGAGGAAATATTCGATATAGACTTCACGGCTGAAGAGCTGCCACTCTGGCAGAAAACAGTAAAATCTGTCACAGAAAGTTGCAGAAAGGTTGATCAATTTCTGAGCAGCCAGAACTGAAAGCCATTTTTTTCTTTTATTTT
>JAJZKX010000047.1 GCA_021850745.1 Thermoplasmata archaeon | reverse complement strand
GCAAGATGCTCGTACATCTCCCATCGATACATCTCCCCGGCGATTCCAAGATTGTCGATGCCAATGCCCTCAAACCTCCCTATCATCTCTTTTGCGGCTTTCGCTGCAATTTCCGATCTCTCCTTGTCGCTCAGCCTGTGGAACTTTGTGGAAAGATATTCCGGTTTCCTCAGGCTTCCTATCTCCTGCGTTATGAACTTAACCATTTATGCCACCCCATCAAATGCTACTTTCCTGTCAGCAATTTCCCGTGGAAGGAAATCAAAGAAATCTGTATTGCATATTGTATATTTCTGCGAATCCATTATACTACCCTTAACCTGATCCAGCAGCTTCTCTACTGATCCAGCCGATTCAATTGAGGTTCGCCTGCAGTTCCAGAATGGAATAAATCCCCTTCCAGATGCTTCGAGGTTTTTCTGAAGATCTTCAGGATTTCCCGATACGATTCCGTTGAATTTGTATTTTCGCAGATCACCATTTGCTGCCAGATTTGATTGCGGAGATACCACTATAGCCTTTGTCGGATCCGTAATAGACGAGATATCCTCAAGCAGTTTACCGTCAATGTCATAATGCTCGTAAAATATGGTGAAATCGTGTTTGATCAGGACTATTAGATCTCTGAATGCCTCGAGCAATTGCTTCCTGCTTTTTTCCTTCACATTCTCGGCGTCCCTTAGGATGGATAAAGGTGAGGGAAGGAAAAGATATCTCAACCCATGCGCATCGGGAAGATAGACAGGCGTTGAGAATTCGTCTTCGCAAGGCTTCAGTGGATCAGAGGAGAGTTTCACATCCCCTGCAAATATAGGCTTCCGGTAGAATGTGTTTGTTTCCTTATATCTGTGAAGTTCTCCCTGTTCAAGTCCTGAAAATATTGAAAAAAGAGGGCGATATATGTCATGCCAGTTGAAAAGTGGATCACCAGCAACGCTTACATTGTTCTTTTCTGCGAACCTGTAAAACTTCCTTTTCTCATCTACCATGATGTCCCTGATGTTTCCATTAAGTTTACCACGCTCATACCTGCCTATGCTCACCCTGAGGCTTTCACTCCTCGGATAAATTCCAAAAATTGCCTTATCATATCTCATTCTACTAAACACTCTCCAAAATAGTTTTTGCCAGATCCGTCTTTCCCATTGGCATAATGTGTATGCCGCTTACCATATCCCTTATATCATCAAATATTTCAAGCACGACCCTGATGGAATCCTGCTCAATGTTATCGGAATTCTCCAGTTTTCTCCTGACATCAGGAGAGAATTTAATGCCCATCTTCTCCATTATATCTATCTGTGATTTCTTCTTCAGCGGGATGAATCCTGCAAGGATCATGTAGTCCTTTCCATTGATCCATTCCTTCTTCATTGCCTCAGGATCAAATATTGCCTGTGTAATGAAAAAGTCAGCGCCTGCAGATCTCTTCCGTTCGATGTTTTCCAGCTCATTCTCCCTGTGTGGATTTGCAGCAGCCCCAACATTCATTGAAACCTCCCCGGATGTTCCCTTGAATTCATTCCTTGAATCCTTCAATGTCCTTATTGTTCCAAGAACATCCAGCTCCCTGACCTCCTTTGCCTGGCTTCTCTCCGATATGGGGTCACCATAAACCACGAAGAAATTCCTGATGCCCAGTTTCAGGGCACTCATGGCCTGAGACCTCAAATGCAGTGAATTTTTATCCCTTGGGGTAAGATGCGGAATTGCAATGAAATCCATCTTTTCTGATAGAGCATAGAGAGACAGGATGGGATCGATTCCTGGATTCCCAAGGGGGTTTTCCGGTACAGTCACTACATCAACAAGACTGGAAACCTTTTCCGATACCTTCTCCATGTCGGAATTCCCGAGGTGCTTCCCAGGAACAAATTCCATGGATCGTATGAATTTTCTCTGGGATACGGTTTCCCTAAGCAATACCACAGTTCATGATTTTTACAATGATTTAATAGTTAATTAACAAAATATTACTTTCAGTAATATTATTAAAAGAAAATTCAATCTTTATATTTATGACGAAATGCTCTTGCATGAAAGATAATCTTGTAAGTGCAGGATGGTTGAAGGAGAATATAAATAGAAATGACATTATCATTTTTGATTGCAGGTTCCGCTTATCAGACTTCAATGCGGGAAAGAAAATGTACAATGAAGGGCACATTCCGGGGGCATATTTTCTGGACCTTGAGGAACACCTCTCCGGAAGGAAGGGAGAGCATGGCGGCAGGCATCCCCTTCCGGACGAAGATTCATTTGTCAATCTCATGAGAAAGTGCGGCGTTCACAAAGGCACCACAGTTATAGCTTACGATGACCAGATGGCTGGATCTGCCAGATTGTGGTTCCTGCTTCGTTATGTTGGCCACAACAACATAGCAATCCTTGACGGAGGCATTCAGGAATGGGTAAATGCTGGCTATGAACTGTCAAGGGATATTCCACCTGAGAAAGTGGGAGACCTGGTTCCAGTAGTGAGAAAGAATTTGGTGGCAGATAGAACAGACGTTAAAAATCATGGTGCACATAAGATAATTGACTGCCGTGAAGATGTTCGATTTCGTGGAATCACGGAACCAATAGACAAGATGGCGGGGCACATACCGGATGCGATAAACATCCCCTATACCTTGCTGCTCAAGAATGACCATTTCGTTGATGAAAAGGAAATCAGGAAGCTCTTCAATGGGGTTCCAGAAGGCTCCATTGTTTATTGTGGCTCTGGCGTCACCTCCTGCATAAATCTCTTTGCAATGGATAAAATCGGTCTGAATCCAAGGGTTTACGCAGGAAGCTGGAGTGACTGGATATCATACGATGAGAACGAGATAATCAGAGAACATCAGTGATTGCAAATGGCATCATCCAAATTATTATGCGGCTCCATTAACACGCGGATTTCGCTTTATCTCTGCGAAGTTCCACTCTAACATACTCCCATGGCTGAAAGATAAATCAAGATAAAATTATGGCAATCCTGGTATTTCTTAAGAAAAAGTCATTTCAACTTATGTGGTTCCTACCTTTGTATATCCATAATCCTTGTTTGCACAGTGGATCATTGCATTCCTGACATCCTTCATGTCCCTGTATCTTCCTGACGGATTCGGATCGATGCATCTTGATATGATATAATTCAGGGGCCTCTTTACCATGGGGTTTATACTCTGCAGATCCTCATTGGGAAACAGGGATGCATCATAGATAAGCTGGTTCAAATCGCTGTAGAAACTGCTCGTGTTTACCTTTCGCTCAATAAAAAGCTGTCTCTTTGCATATATTTTTGAAAGCCGTGAATCGTTCAGGCAGCCTGCAAGCATGTAATACATCACAAGGCCGAATTCATAGACGTCGTAGGTCTCGTCCGTGTCATAATCGTTGATAAGTATTTCAGGCGGGGAATACAGCACTGAAAACTGGGAGAAAACCGTGTCACCGAAACCCCTGATCTTGGCAGAACCAAAGTCCACAATCTTTGGCACAAATATATCCCTTCTTATTGCCTCAGCTATTTCACCAGCAGAATTTGAATATTTTGCTATATTCATCCCATTCCTGCTGAGGAACATAATATTATCCGGCTTTATGTCCCCATGAAGAACCTTCCTGTCATGGGCGTCCTGCAGTCCCTGTGCTATTCTTGTACAGATTTCAAAAAAGAGTTCAAGTTCAGAATTTGTCGTGTACTTGAACAGCAGATCTGAGAGTTTTCCCCCCATGAGAAGTTCCATAACGATTGCAGGTGGATTCTCCTGATATTTTGCCATCTTCGTGCTGTCATCCGGATAGGTATTGACGGTTACTCCTATGATGTTAACCACATACTTCTTTCCGTTCAGTACCATGACATTCTGGAATTCCGTGAGAAACTTCCTCAAGAATTCATTGTCGAATGCAATCTTTGTCCCCTCTGACGAGTATGGCTTTAATATTTTGACTGCAACATCAGGTTCATTCTGCCTTGAACCTCTCATTACAAAGGCAAAGCCCGTGTCCTTGCTTATTATGCTCTTCATCACATACCCGGAGATATTCCTTCCAATCCACAATTCAGGAACCCTTCTGGGAATGTTTGTGCTTGCCCTGCGTGATGGATTTGTGTTGGATGCACCATAAACACTTCCTCCTGAGGATGCGCCAATCCTATTTTGAGGAGGGTTTGAGGTTGAGGTCTTCATCAGGTCAAAATCGTGCAGCGTCTTGCTCTTTATTGCTATTGCAATGGCATCTGATGAAAATATCACTGCTGCAGATAGCCCCAACCCAAGCATAAGCGGGTACTGGAAGTGACTTGAATTGTATCCCGCAAGGTATAAGCCGGCAAGCACCGCAATAACTGTTGAACCCATAGCTGCTGTCCCTTTACCCCCATTCTGGGCTATTATCCTCCCAACTAAGAAGATTATTGAAACAAGAATTATTGCCTTTGCTAAGTTGTATATGAATGGTTTTCCTAAAAGCTCGCTGTAATTGAATGATGAATATAAGAATATATCTGGAAGCAGGCTGAAGTGGGCAAGGATGAGGTATGAAAGTATGGCAACCGGAATCGCCACTATTATTTTCCTGAAGGCGAATGGATTGTTCAACCCTTCGACGAATTTCAGGAGGATAATGATGATGACCACAAGAATAAACAGGGATGCAATGAAGTTATCAAGAGGGAACAGGAATTTCTTGCTGAACCATGAGGTATTGACCATGAAGAGGATGGTATTGTTCAGTGCTATAGGTAACAGGATCAGATTCTCAAGAACCACGAATTTCATGATATTTCCCCTGAACTGATCCTTATTTACGATGCCTTCTGCGATTGCTACCGGCACTCCAATAAAAATGAATTCATGGAAAAACGTGTTGAATGAGTTCAGAAGCACAATGCCCGCTACCATGAATGGAATGAAGTTGAATGCTGAGAGCGTTCCCATTACAAGAGCCCTTGATGCATATTTATTGCGTATGGGTGTGCCTGCAGCGAGTGAGGAGATGAAGGCGGAAGCGGCAATGGACAGCCCTGCAAGTGGAAGAACAACAAATGAGTCATGTATAATACTATTTATTTCCAATGGCAGTCCCAGGCTTGGGGAATAGTCAATCAGAACCTTCAGCCCAAAGAAAATGATTGCAAACAATGTGATTGCATTTATGGCAATACGATATCCATAATGGGGGAAAAGCACACATTTTCGTATAACTGCAAATAATATCCCAGCCTGGAACAGGATAACGGCAAGGAGAATGGGCGATTGCGAGATGGCAATGCTGAAGAAAAATGGCGAAGACAGTATGCTTATTGATGCAATTATAAGTGCTGCTGAAATTCCTCCGAGAATACCTCCTATGGCTGAGGCCACGGCAACCATTCCTCCCCGGGTAATAGTTCTGGAACCACCACTACTTGTTTTTTTTCTGGAGATTCAATGTTCACTCTTAAAATGGCAGCCTTTCCCTTGTGATAACGTGACGAAAATATTGATATTAGATGGTTATTGAAATAATACTCATAGCCGGCCTTCTTGACTTCATGCGCCCTTACGAATAGCTTGATCTTATTCCTCTCCGCGAATCGTTCATATGCATCTGGCCCAAAATAGAATGTTCCCTCACCTCTCACGCCAGGCAGGAAGCCATCGATATACTCCCTCGGGTCATTCCACATTATTTCGAATGCCGTAGGATTTGACGGTTCTAGATCATCCATGGGCAAGGTATCCCACTGCTTCATGTCTGGACCTGACTGCGGAATCCCACCATGTACAGCAACAATTCCCGTGGCCACATGAAGCGCATAGGGCAACTTGCCGTAAAGCCTCAGGATGTGAGGATAAACTTCCTCAAGCAATCCAAGTTTCCTTAATTCGTCAATGAAACCGTATGCATCATTGGTAAGGGTACTCTCATGGTTTCCCCTGACTATTATAATCTTCCTTGAGATAACAGCCATTTCCATAATATACAGCAGGTTGAATAGCTGCCGTTTTCCCCTGTCAACAAGATCACCTACAAAGCAGATCAGATCTGAAGCATTCTCCCTGGCAGTTGCATAAGCTGTAACATCAAGGGCACCATGGGTGTCACCTATGAAGGAGATAGTGCCTTTCTTCAAGCCTATTTTCTTTACGGGAACCGGCTTCCCGATTGATTTGATGTACCTGTCAATGGTTTCGTTTATGAAGCCAGGCAGCGCCAGATAAAGATCCTCCATGTAGTGTTCCTTCCTATAGGGACTTAAGCGATGTAATCTTTACTATGGTGCCCTCGCCCAGCTTAATCAATGTTTTCTCCTCGATCCTTGTCTTTTCCTTTGCTTCGTTAAATTTCGATCCATCAAATATATAAGAACCGTTTGAGCTGCCCACATCCTCAAAATAAAAGTCCTTGCCTTCAAGCATGAACTTTCCATGCATTCTTGAAACGCTTGGATCCGGAATCTGGAGGACATTCTCTGGTGATCGCCCGACAGAAACTGATGGGAATACCGAAAGGTTGAGCTTTACCTTCTTTCCTATCAATTCATCAAGCGGGCTCTGGACAAACTGGATTTCCAAATAACTTGACTCTTCCGGTGCTGATTCCACAACCCCATGTTTGGGCTGTTCCGGTGTTGTGCCCGGTGTCCCGAGATTATTTTCTTCCATATTTCCCGCAGGGATATTATCCGGTTGCTGGTCAATTACCTTTACGCTCTCGGGTGTTTCAACAGCTCCAACTTTTCCTGAACCACATACCACGCATGACATCTCTCCTTCATCATTTTCTGAACCGCATTTCTTGCAAAACCACGACATTTCATTTCCTCTTTATCTTTGTTGTTTGGTTATATGCTTCTTTCCTGTCAACCTGCCCACTGCCAGACTGTTCAAGCACACGGTCCAGCCTTTTTGTTGCCTCTATGAATTCCCTCTTTTTTGTTGCATTGGCAGAATCCATTGCCTTCCTGCTTATCCTTGTGGCTGAATCAAAGTCTCCCCTTGCTATCAGGTATTCAACCTGACCCATCTGCATTTTCAACCTTGCTTCATTGATCAATTCCCTGTTCACGCTTGAAACAACAAGCTCTGAATTCCTCGTCCTGTTCAGATTCAGGTTCACCTTGTTCTCCTGCAGTGCACCAGCGTTGTCCCTGTAAGTGAGAAGAACCTGCAATCCAGTTATATTGCCCTCTGTTCCCCCCTTTATGTTTATTGAACCAGTTATGCTGATGGGCTCAGATCCAACGGTTCCAATTTTTATTGTGGCGGTGCCGTCATCAATGCTGAATGTCTGGTCATATACCTCTATGGCACCTGATTCCCTTGGTATGAGCTTTAATACGGCCGATGATCCGCCTGAAGTGGCTGCCTCATTCGCATACTTCATGAAGGCATCGGTGATTGATATCCTGTCAGTGGCATTTATGAAATCGCCATTGCTTGCATCAGCCATTGCCTTAAGGATCGTTTCATCATAATCGCCAATGCCAACACATACAATTTTCATTCCGATTTCAGATGCTTCTCCTGCCAGCTTTTCATATTTCGTCACATCCCCAACGTCTGAAGGTTGCCCATCGGTAAGGATAATCAATGTAACGGAACCCCCGTCTAAGGAAAATTCCCTGGCATCGTTGTATGCCTCCGAAAGGGCACCGTACATGAATGTACCTCCGGAAGCTTTTATATGATCTATGCTGTTTGCAATCTTACCCTTATTGTCTGCCCTTGAAAAGGGAACAAGATTGCTTGTCTTTGCGGAGAATGCATAAAGCGCAATGAAATTGTTCTCCCCAAGGGTGTCCAGAACCAATTTTGCTGCCTCCTTGGCATTGTTTAGCTTTTCTCCATTCATTGAACCGCTTCTGTCGATGAGGATAGATATTGCAGATCTGGAAGGAACGGAGGTTGAACTGCTGCTTTTCAGCTTGATTTGATAATAAATCTTTGTTGAGGTATCAGCAAAGCAGTAGCCATTGCTACTGTTCACTTCCAGTTCGATCATGATATCTAATAAGGCATAGCGCTTAAATATTTTTCTCCAACGCAATAATTTCGTCTATTGCAGAATTGCGTGATTCACGTCATCCCTGAATCAAGAAAATGATTCAAGGTTGAATCAAGTGCCATTCAGGAGGTTCAGGTCTTCCTCATCGAAGATTAAGTCAGAGAATCCTGCATTTTCCCTGACATGCGCAGGATCGGATGCCCTTGGAATGGGAAATACGTTCTCTCCTCTTGAGAGAAGCCACTGGATAGCCACGTGAGTCAATGGAGATTTATGCTTTTCTGCAACTTTTTTTATCGGATCTGGCAGGTTTGACCTGTTTCCAGCGATCCTTCCGTGGGCGAGAGGGTAATAAGCCATTATAGCTATGCCATTCCTGTCGCAGAATGGCTTGAGGTCTTTTTCTATGGAACGGTTATAAAGGTTGTATGGCATCTGTGTGGAGACGATCTCATATTTCTTCATAGCCTCAATTGCGTTCTGGGTCTTCACAAGATCAAAGTTGCTGATTCCGATATGCCTTATCTTCCCTTCATCGACAAGCGACTCCATCGCTGACATCGTCTCCTCTATGGGAACCATGGATGATGGAAAATGTATCTGGTAGAGGTCAATATACTTCATTCCAAGCCTCTTAAGGCTTCTGTTGCATGATTTTATCACTTTCTCCTTTCTCAGGTGATTTGTGAAGACCTTTGTTGCGATGAACAGTTCTTCCCTGTTCATCCCCTTTATTGCCTCTGATACTATTGGCTCTGTGTTATAGATTTCAGCGGTGTCAATGAAATTTATTCCACTCTCAATGCCAGCCTTGATTGCATCTATATGCTGTTTTTTATTCCTGTGGATGCCAAGGAATGAACCTGCAATCCATGCCGGATCGTAATATGTACCCATTCCTATGGCAGAGACCTTGAAACCCGTTTTGCCAAATTCCTTAAATATCATCATGTACCATTGAAAGCAGGCATATAAACCATTTAGGAAATGGCATGGTAAAATAAGAACAGGGAATATTTCCTGAAGTTTTCAGGTAAAAAACCATCATTTGTTTACTGCTTGATGGTTTGCTGTGCAGAATAAGATGATAATAATTGTTTGATTCTAAATGATCTACAATCAAATTTTATAGAGGATATTAATATTCCATAATGGAAGTAGATAAGGCAAGAATGTTCATTTCTGAATTGAGGAAACGCATGGCGGATGATGTCAATGAACTCATGCAATATCTCTGCGACAATCTTTCCTCTGTCAATGCAAGATATAACTGGACAGGAATTTACGTTCTGAAGGGCGGGAAATTAAAGCTCCAGGCTTTCTGTGGGAAGGAAACTGAACATGTCGAGATTAACCTTGGCGATGGTCTCTGCAGCATGGCAATAACTCAGGATAATGTCGTGAATGAACCTGACGTGAAGTCAAACACAAAGTATCTGGCATGTTTTCCTGAGACAGAATCTGAACTTGTCGTTCCAATAAGATTTAAGGGAAAACCAATTGGGGAGCTTGATATTGATTCTGATACCAGGGGAGCATTCACAGATGCCGATGAAAAATACCTTCTTGAAGTATGTGACCTGATATCCAGAAGGATCAGCGAACTCTATGATTCATTAGTTTGGTA